>QHOM01000297.1 GCA_003218785.1 Verrucomicrobiota bacterium | reverse complement strand
GAGATTGTGAGTGAAGAGATATTTACTCGATTGGGCGAACTTCACTCGCAAAGACTAGGTGTGGTCGAAGTAACAACGGAAGACTCTGGACTCAGCTTTGAGCAAGTCTGCGAACGTCGCAAACCGAGCTACGTTCTAGCAGGTGCGGTTCACCGTGACGGCAATCAAATGGCAGTTACGGATCAACTGGTGTCATGTAGAGACCAGGCGGGCATTGCAGGGGATCGACATGATACAGACCCCAACGGGTCCGGCTTAGGCCCGATTGTAGACGACACCGTGCTGAAGGTCTTGGCCGCACTCCCTAAGGACGTGCAACCCGAGCATCAAGTGGACCCAAGAGCGTACGAGGCTTACTTAAATGGGCGCTTTCAGTGGAACCGGCGCACTACACAAAGCCTCACCGATGCCATTTCTTATTTTCAAACAGCAATACAATATGATGGGAGTTACGCGCCCTCCTACGCCGGTTTGGCGGACTGTTACGCTCTCTTGGCAACTGCTCCTTATACGGCTCTGCTGCCGAGCGAGGCCTTTCCCAAAGCGAACGCCAATGCCCGAAAAGCGCTTGAATTGGATGAAGGACTTGCAGAGGCTCACGTGTCGCTGGCCTATTCCGCGCTTGTCTACGATTGGAACTACGTAGAAGCCGAAAGGGAATTCAAGAGGGCCATCGAACTACGGCCAGGTTACGCCACGGCGCACGAGTATTACGCCTATTACCTGACGGCCATGGGGGATTTAAGCCAGGCGATTGCCGAGCGGAAGCTTGCCGTTTCGATTGAGCCGAGGTCGCCCCTGCTTAATTCTGCGCTGGGAGAGGCGTACTATCAGGCGAGGCAGTTTAGCGACAGCATCGGATCAAATCAGAAGGCTCTCTCCTTTGATCCGAACTACGCCGTGGCAGTAATCAACTTGGGCCGTGCCTACGAGCAACAGGGAATGTACCCACAGGCTCAGCAGGCTTTCCAGTCAATTCTGGCATTTGCTCCGCACGACCCCGCTCTTCTCGCCCTGCTTGGACATCTCTATGCGGTCTCGGGGGAGCAGGCGGCAGCGCGTAACATTATTTCGCAGTTGCAGCAGATGAGCAAGGGCAGATACGTCCCGAGTCTCTACATCGCAATGGTCTACACGGGTCTTGGTGACAAGGACGAGGCATTCGCTTGGCTGGACAAAGCCTACGCAGAGCGTTGCGAATACCTGGTCTATCTGCCCACCGAACCCGTGGCAGATCCGCTCCGGAGCGACCCCAGGTTCCCCGCGTTGCTTCAGCGCCTAGGTTTTTTGAAGAAATGAGCCTAAAGATAATAATAAGGGGACTCACGGGGAGAGCCGCCCAATGAGTCCGCCCGACACAGCAAACGTACTCTACAGCATTGCTCGCAATCTGCTTCAGGAGCACGACTACGGAGAGTTGCTCACCAACATTCTCGACATGACGATCCAGGCACTGGGCGCTGACCGTGGATGTGTCGTGTCCCGGGAAAAAGGCGAATTTCGCGCTACTGCCGCTCGCAATTTTCGCAACGAAACACTTGCAGAACGGGAGAGGGAGATCAGCACCACCATCGCTGGGATGGCTGTGCAGGAAGGGCGGGTGTTGCTGTTTCACGATGCGCAAGAGTTGGAAGTACTTCGAGACAAGAAGAGTGTCCGCAAGCTGCATCCTCGTTCCGTTTTGTGTGCGCCCCTGATCGTCAGTAATGATGCTTTCGCTGTTATCTACCTGGAGAACCGGGAGATTTCGAACCACTTCAATGAAGACCACGAGCGTTTGTTGTCCGAGATATGCGTGTTGGCGGCACCCCGCCTGCACACCGCAGTTGCCATCGAGAGTGCTCGTCAGAGAGCTCGCGATCTTGAGCTTGCGCAGGGCGAAAGTGACGGCATTATTACGGCCGATCCAGGCATGTCAATCGTCCTCGAAACGCTTGCGAAAATTGCTCCCACGGAACTAACGGTGCTCATCCAGGGCGAGACCGGGACTGGTAAGGAACTCCTGTCTCGGGCCATTTATCGCCGCAGCGCACGGGCCAGTGGCACTTTTGTCGTTCTGAACTGCGCGGCGATTCCTCCGACGTTGATCGAGTCGGAACTGTTCGGGTGTGTGCGCGGAGCTTACAGCGGGGCGGATCGTGATCGCGTTGGACTCATCGGCGCTGCCAACCGAGGTACTCTATTTCTCGACGAAATCGGCGAAATGCCTCTGGAACTCCAGTCGCGTTTGCTGCGCGTTCTGCAGTCTGGAGATTTCAACCGAGTCGGGTCCGCCCGTTCCGAACAGGTGGACGTGCGCGTGATCGCGGCCACAAACCGTGATCTGGAGAGCGAGGTTGAGCAACGTCACTTTCGGGAAGATCTGTATTTCCGTCTGTCCACTGTTACCCTGAAAGTCCCGCCGCTGCGCGAACGTAGAACCGACGTGGGGATGCTCGCGGATCATTTCCTGCGGACCTACGCAGGAAAACGCGCCCTTCCGGCCCCCCGCCTCAGCAGCGAATGCACGCAACTGCTACTGGCCTATCAGTTTCCCGGAAATGTGAGGGAACTGGAAGGAGAAATGGCTCGTCTGGTGGCGATGTGCCCGCCAGGCGAAGAGATTCCTGCAAGTGCGCTCAACGACCGCATTGCCCGGCGCAAGCCGACTACCCAGAAAGGGGCTGATATCCAGCCAATGTCTCTGGCGGAAATGGAAAAGAAACTGATTTCGGCCGTCCTTCGCTACACTACCGGCAACCGTACACACACGGCTGAGATTCTCGGGATCAGCCGGGAAGGACTCCGCACGAAAATGCAGAAGTTGGGGTTGTCGCCGCCTTCCGTTGACCAGTAGCTTCTCTTTCTCTCTCCCTTTCAAAGATTCCCCGGCCGATGCAGACGCTAGTTGGTCTTAGCTTGACAGTCTCGCGCTGACAACAGGCCTTTTCCGCTCGTTGCCGTTGGTCGTCTTTGCGCCGAGTTTCCCTCCTTGGCATCGGGCGTGCCCTCTCCATAGCGAGTCTGGGCTTTGGTCACTGACGTTGCTCGAGGAACTAACAACTTAGCCGGTAATGCTCACGAGAACATCGCCAGGAATGTGGGCAGCACTGAAAGATTCCCGGGCAGTGGTATTCGTGATCCTTCGCCGCCGTGGCAGTGCCCGGAACTCGAGGAGGACACATGCGCGAAATGACACACATCGCGGCTTGGGTAGTGGCGTCGGGCATAGTCGCAGAGTTGCTGGGCTACCTATTACACCGACTGCTGCATAGCGGAAGGATTCGGTGGCTCAGCGCGAGCCACATGAAACATCACATGGTTCTTTATGGGCCGCTACAAAAGCAGCGTCCCAGCGAACACTACATGGACGCGACCACGGACCGATTCTCGATCGGAAATATTGGGGTCGAGTGGTTGGCCCCAACCGCTGTTCTGCTGGTCCTCGCGGAGACCATCTTCTGGGCGTTCAGGGTTCGGCTAGTTCACCAGGCGGTGTTTTTCGCGACAGTCCTCGCTTGGAGCTTCGTGATGTTCAGCTATCTCCACGATCGGATGCATGTCAAGAATTTCTGGATGGAACGCAATCCGATTCTCAAAGGTTGGTTTCGGCGCGGGCGACAGTTGCACGACATCCACCACAGAATGCTGAACGACGGGGGATTGATGGACAAGAACTTCGGCATCGGCTTCTTTCTGTTCGACCGGTTGTTCGGCACGTTATCCCCCGAGCAGAGTTCCTTCAACCACCACGGTTACGCTGCAGCAAGGGAGAGGTTCGAGTACCTGGAAACGCCGCGAGCTCGGTGAGCCTTGTTGGCCACAGGTCGATGTGTCGGAGCTTAAGCGCAAATGATTCGGCCAGGAGAAGGGCAGAAAGGTGGCGGCATGAACACGACGGATAGCAAGGCTGTCGCAACTTGCGTGGTGACAACAGGCGATGAATCTCCGGAGAGCCCAACCGCGACTCGTCTGGACTCTTGGAAGGACATCGCTCATTACCTCAATCGGAGTGTGCGAACCGTTCAGCGATGGGAAATGCTGGAGGCCATGCCGGTCCATCGACACTGTCACGGTACTGGAGGCTCGGTTTATGCGTACAAGCAAGAGGTCGATGCCTGGCGCTCGAGCCGGAGTCAAGAGAAACGACCGACTCTTCAGATTTCGGCGACCCGACGGGTACCAACGCGGCCCCTTGCACGGGCAGAGCAGTCAGCCCTTCTCAGGCTGCTCGAAGTCATTGTGGAGCAGTTGCACGAGGACGCGGCGCGCTCGACCGTAGCGCTGCCTGTTGACGACGCGTTCCGCCAGTGTGCGGCCAAAGAGGGCTTGGCCGTCGCTGAAGACTTGAGCGGTCCAAGCCCTGCCGAACGCATGACAATAGGCGACACGATCGGAACGCCGCTCTTTGTCGCTTGCAGAAGACTGAAAGTAGATCAATGATTCGCCAGTTGCACGGCAATAGAAGGGGCGGTTACGGCCTAGTTGTCTTGCGAATAGTATGGTCCTCCGCATGGACAAGAAGGAGTACAAGAACATTTTCGAAGCGGTGAAGACCAGGAACTCGACTTCCTTGCCGGTATGTGGGAGATGCCAAGGATAAGTCGAAGAAGGAACAAAAAAGGAACGAGAAAGATGGCGCATATGGTTCTGGTGCCAGCATGCACACCTGCCTTTGGACCGAAGCTGACCGCCATCCTTCCACAGGCTTGGTGCTGCGCTTTTGACGGGGCGGGCGAGGGTTATCGAACGCAAAGAAGGAAAACAAGTGAGTCAACTTGCTGACAACTCGCGCGGAAATGCTCCCAGGAACCTACGAC
>QHOM01000055.1 GCA_003218785.1 Verrucomicrobiota bacterium | reverse complement strand
TCTGGGTTTAGAACCATGCGATATTGGCGTGGCAGACTACGCGCCGTAGTATGGGCAGTCGCGGACACGAGATCGGCCTCGCTTGGATCTACATCAGGGGCAAGCGCTGCCAGAGCCTTGCTCAAGTCCTTGATCGATCTCTCATCTCTGGCTGCCGCAGCATCGACCAGAAGCAGGAGTGCGAAGACGAGGAAAATGCTGCGGAACACTCTAAACATTTCCTTTATTCGTTAGGAACCTCCTGTGGCGGCCAGTGTCGTATCAGCCATCTGTCCACTCCAGCGCGTTGTCCGGCCGATTCGTCATTGAGGGGTAACGTCGGACGGTATTTTTGCGTTTTGTTGAACTCACGGCTCTTTGAAATCTTCCAGTTGTTTGCGCGTCGCGATTGCGTTGCGCGCTTCGGCGTCAACGCGAATCCCACCTATCCATATGTTCTACCGATTTGACGCTCGCGGAGTGGCCCGCGACCGTGGTTTCTTCTGCGCCTTTTCCTTTTCTGAGGCGATGAACGCTTCACGTTGGCGCTGGTTGTATTCTTGAACCCATTTAGCTGTCAATTCCCCAAGCTGTGCTTGCGCAGCGTAGTCAGACTTGGCAACGCCTGCTGCAATATCGAGGTCATTGGTGAGCTGAGACGGCGGGACCGCGAATTGATATTGTCCGTCTGTAACCGTGCTGGCCGAATTGCCCTGGTCGAGCAATGTAACTTTCGTTCCCGGCGCAAAACCAATAACGCCTGAATCGATCCTGAGAGACGCTCGCTCGAGCAGAAAATATGTTCCTTCGGGTGCCAGGCGTGGTTGGGGCGTGACGGGGCGCGCAGGCGTCGGTTTGGCAGCAGGTTGTTGCGCGAGTCGTTTGGGCGGAGGGGGATGAGCAGCCGCCGGCCTGGGAGCATTGTGTTGCGCCGGAGTCGGCGTAACAGCAGTAGGCGCAAACCAATGCCATGCCATGTAACCGACGATTACAACGGAGACGACTCCCAATATCATTTTCATGGCGATGGTTATTCGATTAAGCGGATCAGAATGTTCAACTTTAAAGACGAAGAATTCGACCTAAACCGCGATCTTATCAAGGAATAAAGGGCCGGGGCGATGAAAAAGTGAATGCTCGTCGCCGCAAAAATCGCTTCGTGGCTTAATTATTCTGCTCGCCATACCACACCGTTTTCGAACAGCAGCGCATCGCTGCCAAGATCGAAGCAATGTTTATCACTGCGTGACTTGGGCAACGCTAGCGCTGTTTAATCGGTGATCTGGGCCAGGATCGTGACCCAGTAGCGAAGCTGGTTGATGTCCACGTTGATCATTCTATCCGAACTGAGAGCGATTTCAACACGCGCTTCGACTCTTCCCGACTCATCGTCCCAGTCGGCCTCGACGGAGTTGATCTGGAGCTGGAAGTTCCCGAACGGCCCTTGAAAGATGCCTAGGTTCACGAACTGAGAAGACACCGAAGCTGTACCGATCGCCCGATAAAACTGCCCCCGCGTAAAGGTCGGCCCCACTAGAAAAGTCCATGTCTCGGTCTTCTGCTGACCGCCCGTGACAGAGATGAGGATGTTGGCTGCTCCGGTAATTGTGAACAGCCGATTCGCTTCATCGGGTCCAGCTATAACTGCTTCCAGAACTTGTTCTCCAATCGTTGTCGTTACAGGCATTGAGTCGCCTCCTTGTAGTTTCGATTAAGTGTCAGGCATTGGAAAGAAGCTGTCAATGTGCAGGCAGCGATTGATTGTGGTTGCACGAATCGCGGCGCATTTACGTGTTGCTCAATCCTGACCAATGACTCATCAGTGGCTACATGTTTTTGAAAATGAAGAAGCTCTGCCTCGATGATTTGAAAGTGGGCGATCGTTTTAAGTCCGAACCACTTGAAGTAACGGAGAAGCAAGTGATCGAGTTCGCCCGCAAGTTTGATCCGCAGATGTTTCGTCTCAACCGTAAAAGTGCCGAGCGAACAATTTTTAAAGGTTTGATTGCAAGCGGCTGGCATACCGCGGCAATAACCATGCGGCTGTTTGTACAGACACTGAACTTCGCCGAAGGGGCCATCGGCCTGGGTATCGATAAGTTGCGTTGGCCCAATGTGGTGCGGCCAGGCGATGTGCTTACGGTTGAGACGAAGATTGTCCATTCACGACCGTCGCGCTCGAGACCTAACTACGGGATCATTCGCCTGCGCAATGTCACGACTAATCAACGAGGCGAAACTGTGCAGACGATGCTCGCAAGCGCCATGGTGTCACGGCGGGCTGACGCAAGAGACAACAAGACCACTGACCACAAGACAACAAGACCATGAGAGACTACACCAAAATAAAGGCTTGGAGACTGGCGGATGATTTGACCGTTGCAGTTTATGAACGCACGCGATCCTTTCCTAAAGAGGAAATTTACGGCCTAACAAGCCAGTTGCGCCGGGCTTCTTATTCAGTTCCGGCCAACATCGTCGAGGGAGCTTCGCGAGAGAGTAAAAAGGATTACCTCCATTTCCTTTACATTGCGCGTGGCTCTTTGTCGGAGACTCAATATTTTATCCACCTCGCACAACGACTCAATTATTTGTCATCAGAAGAGGCTGATGCGTTGCAGCAACAAACAAAACTGACATTTGGCTGCTTACACGGCCTGATTAAGGCGGTCGAGAAAGAAGCCGGAAAATTGAGCAAACTGCTCGCGACCGCCACGAGTCTGATTGTGATTGGGCTGATGCGCTGGTCAAGTGGTCAGTTGTCCGTAGTCACGTAGTCCCTTTTTAGCGATTAACCATCGCCATTGCCCATTCAGGATAACGCGCGCCCGCAAAGGCTTTTTGCGGCGCGACGTCGTCGATATGCGCAAGATCCTTAGTTGTAAGCTCAACATCGAGGGCGCCAATATTTTCCTGTAGATATTTGCGCCGTTTCGTGCCGGGGATTGGCACGATGTCGTTCCCTTGTGCCAAGACCCAGGCGAGTGCAAGCTGCGCCGGCGTGCATTTTTTCTCGCCTGCGATTTCTTCGACACGCTTTACCAGATCGAGATTGCGCTGAAAATTTTCGCCCTGAAATCGCGGCGTAGTACGCCTGTAATCGTCTTCCGGCAAATCCTCCAGTTCTTTGATTTTACCAGTCAGAAACCCGCGTCCAAGTGGACTATATGGCACAAGACCGATGCCAAGCTCACGGCAGACACCGAGAACTTGCTCTTCCGGATCGCGCGTCCAAAGCGAGTATTCGGATTGCAGCGCGGTGATCGGATGAACGGCGTGCGCGCGGCGAATCGTCTCCGCGCCCGCTTCCGAGAGACCGAGAAACCGCACTTTGCCGTGGCGCACCAGGTCTGCCATCGCGCCAACCGTTTCTTCAATTGGCGTGTTTGGATCAACTCGATGCTGGTAATAAAGATCAATTACATCAACACCGAGCCGGCGCAGACTTCCTTCGCAGGCTTTGCGCACGTAATCGGGCTTGCCGCTGACCCCGCGGAAGGCTGGCTTATCTGGATCGCGCACGATTCCAAACTTTGTCGCAATGACAACTTGCTCGCGACGTCCTCTTAATGCGCGCCCAAGTAATTGCTCATTCGTGTGAGGACCATACATATCGGCTGTGTCGAAAAATGATACGCCGAGCTCGAGAGCGCGATGGATTGTGGCCAGCGATTCTTCTTCATCTCGCCCGCCATAAAAGTCCGACATCCCCATGCAACCGAGACCGATTGCCGAGACGATCGGTCCGCCGCGTCCAAGTTTTCGCTGTTTCATATTTGTTAAGATTCGGCGGTCATCTTCACTGCGGTTGCGAAATCGTCAGGCAATGACGCTTCAAGGCTTTTCCAGTCGCCGGTGCCTGGATGTCGAAACCCAAGTTTCCAGGCATGCAACATTTGTCGTGGAAAATCTTTTGCCGCGCGAGTTGCATAGACTTTATCGCCGAGCACTGGGTGACCAAGGTGATGAAGATGCACACGAACCTGATGGGTGCGTCCGCTATGCAAACGACATTCGACCAAGCTCGCCTGATTTCCCGAGCGAACGACGCGATACTCAGTTTTGGCTGGGCGTCCGCGCGATGAAGACACGCTCATTCGTTGTCGATGGACGGGATGTCGTCCGATTTTTTCTTCGATTACGCCAGATCGCTTCCTCAATTTTCCAGCAACGAGCGCAAGATAGGTCTTTTCAACGACGCGTTCGGCAAATTGCCTCGACAATTCCCGATGCGCCTCATCATTTTTCGCGACCACAAGACAGCCGCTTGTTTCTTTATCCAGGCGGTGGACAATGCCCGGCCGTTCTTTTCCGCCGATTCCCGAAAGGGTAGTGCAATGGCTGAGCAACGCATTGACCAAGGTGTGCTGGCGATGGCCAGCGCCTGGATGAACGACAAGCCCGGCTGGTTTATTGATCACGATGAGATCATTGTCCTCGAAGAGAATCTCGAGCGGAATCGGCTCCGGTTGACTCTCGATCTTTTCGAGTGGCGGCTCGGTTAATTCGACTTTGTCCCCGCTCCGAACAAGCTGGCGCGGCCGTGTCGTCGCACCGTTGAGCAGAACGAAGCCGGTTCGGATCAATTGCTGAAGGCGCGAGCGCGAGTAGTCTGGAAGTTGCTTTGCCAGAAAACGATCGAGCCGAAGCTGTGCATCGTCTTTTGACACGACGAACTGGGTCTTGGCCGAACTTTTCGTGGACGCTTTCAATCGACTATCGCCATTTCGTTGCTGCGAAACCTCTGAATGTTACAATCGGCGTTGGTGGCGATTGAAGGGAGCCGGCGATGACACAAACATGCCAGGCCTGTGGTGCGGCTATCGATACGACGGACGCGGAGCCGCTGGCACGCTTGCCCTGTCCGAACTGCGGCGAGAAAATGCGGGTGGAACGGACGTTTGATCATTTCGTTGTGGTTGAGACGCTGGGTATTGGCGGCATGGGCACCGTTTACAAAGCGCGTGACACGCTTTTGGATCGGTTTGTTGCGCTGAAACTGCTGCGCAAAGATCTCAGCGGCCAAGAGGACCACAACTCTCGCTTGCAAAAGGAGGCACGCATTGCTGCCTCTGTAAACCACCCCAATGTGATACAAGTCTTCTCCTCTGGAACCGATCACGGACAATTTTATGTGGTGATGGAGTTGGTCGATCATGGAAGTCTCGATGATCTCATCGAACAGCGAAATCGGTTGCCCGAAAAGCAAGTGCTTGAGTCCGGCATTCAAGTCGCCAAAGGGTTGCGTGCCGCGCACCGACAGGGTCTCATTCATCGGGACGTTAAACCGGCCAACATTTTGTTTGTCGATGAGCAGACAGCGAAAATCAGCGACTTTGGCTTGGCGGGCGCCGCGACGCAAGGACTGGAAACGGAAGGCGTGATTTGGGGCACGCCATATTATGTCGCGCCGGAACGATTAAACAATGAGCCGGAAGACTTCCGAAGCGACATTTACAGTCTCGGCGCAACTCTTTTTCACGCGGTCGCAGGGAAAGCTCCAATCGAGGGCAACACAAATTCCGCAATGGTGCTCCTCGATTTGAAAAAGCAGCCGCTCGATTTGCGCGCCGTCGCGCCGGAAGTGTCTGGGGCCACGGCAAGCATTTTTCAGCGAATGATTGTGCCTGATCCTACGTTGCGTTTTTCTTCGTACGACGAGCTCGTCGCAGAGCTTGAGCAGGCGCAGCGCACGTTGCCAGGCATTGTCGATCTTGCGCGCAGGCGACTTCGGCGGTGGCTTCCGATTGGCGCGGTTTTGCTTATCATGCTGGCGCTGATGATGTCCTTTTTTCTTGCTCGCAAACCGTACGAAAATGCTCCGGCGAAGGCGTTGCCGAAACTATCAGGCCCGTTCGTCGAACTCAACCCGACGGAGAAGAGCCCGGCGCGCCGTATGGTAAATCCCCAACCGGCCGGTGATGGAAACCGTACAGAGGCGGGAAGGAAAGTTCGCGATCTTGAGACCGCTTCGTGGAACGCAGCACTCGCGAATTATAGAGAGCAGATCGCAGTCTATAATTTTACCGGCGCGGCTGGGGCGATCAAGAGTGCGCAATTAAGCGACGCGTCGCTGAAACAGGCAAAGGAAACAGCGGAAAAAAAAGCGCAATGGCTGATCGCTTGGAAAAACAACCTGATCTACGATTTCAATCGGGCCCATTTCTCCGGTGCGATTACGGACAGCAGCGGGGCGCAATACACGGGCATAGCCAGCGCGACCGATGAGAGCCTGACTCTAAAGCTTCCGCATGGCATTGCGCGAGTTACGTGGGAGAAACTTTCGCCGAAGATGCTGTTCAAGGTTTCCACTTCATTCATCCAACCAAGCGCAACCGACGCAGCGGATCGACAATGGCGTTGTGCCGTTTTTGCGAGCGAGTTTGGGCAAAGGGAAACTGCTCGACAGTTCGCGGAGGCCGCCGCGAAGGCGAAGCCGCAATACCGGGAGCAGATTTCGAAGGTGTTTCCGGATATTCCCCAGCCTCCTTAGCGGCAGCTGTAGCTGCGTCTTTGCGCGCCGCGCGAGGGAGCTGCGCGAAGGCGCGTGAGACGCGTGGCGGCAAAGATTCCAAACACCTCAGCGTCGCGCTTCCCTCAAGGAAGCGCTGCCGGAGTTGCAGCGACGCGACAGCGGCCTGAAGATGAACGAATTCTGCGCCCAAGAGTCAGATTTTAGACGAATCGTTGCCATAATTGATTTTCGCGCGACTTTTCTTACCGCGACCATGGAGCAAAACCCGCCACCGCCATTTCCTTCACCGGAAGAGCTGAAGACCAAGATCGCGGAGTTCATGAAGCAGAACTTCGGCGATCGGGTCTCGGTGGCGACGTTTGCCGAGCCGGAACCAGCCGCCGCAGTTGAGGATGAAAAGCCGGAGAAGACCGACCATCCCGAATTCGAATTCGATTTTCTGCCGCGCGACATCAAAGCGCATCTTGACCGGTTCGTCATCAAACAAGACGAAGCGAAGAAAGTACTCGCGATTGCGGTTTGCGATCATTACAATCACGCCAACTACCTGCGGCGGCTTGAGCAAGAAGACGCCAGGCGCGCCGAGGAGACCGAATACATTAAGCAAAATGTGATTTTGGTCGGCCCAACCGGGGTCGGCAAAACGTATCTTATCAAGCACATCGCCGATCTGATCAAGGTGCCGTTTGTGAAAGCGGACGCGACCAAGTTTAGCGAGACAGGTTACGTGGGCGGCGACGTCGAGGATCTCGTTCGCGAACTCGTGCACAAAGCCGACGGCGACGTCAATCTGGCGCAGTTCGGTATCATTTACATCGACGAGATCGACAAGATTGCGTCGGCCGGGAATTTGATCGGTCGCGATGTGAGTGGGCGCGGCGTGCAGACCACGTTACTGAAGTTAATGGAAGAAACGGAAGTGCCGGTGCGAAGCATGAACGATCTCCAGGCGCAGTTGCAGGCCGCATTCGAATTTCAAAGACGCGGCAAGGCGAAACGTGAAACGATCAATACGCGTCATATTCTTTTTGTGGTGAGCGGCGCGTTTGAGAAGTTGAAAGAGCAGGTCGCCCGGCGCGTCCGACAAAGTCAGATCGGGTTTAGCGCGTCGCCTGTTCAGGTGATGGACAACGAGCTATTTCAGTACGTCACAACGCAGGATTTTATCGAGTACGGATTCGAGCCGGAATTCATTGGCCGGTTGCCGGTGCGCGTGGTCTGCGAAGATCTCGACGCGGATGATCTTTTCAAGATAATGAAATATTCCGAAGGAAGTTTGCTTCGGCAATATGAGCGCGCATTTCGCGCCTATGGCATCCAGATCAGCTTCGAAGATGAAGCGTTGAGTCTATTGGCCGAGGCCGCCGCCGGAGAAAAAACCGGAGCGCGCGGATTATTGACCGTATTCGAAAAATTGTTCCGCGACTACAAATATTATCTCGCCGGGTCGGGCTTGAGCCAGTTGCTGGTCACAGCTGCGCTGGTGCGCGAGCCGAAACGCGTGCTTGATCGGTTGATGGTTGAGGGACACAAGCTGGAGGTACAAACCCTCGAAGCAGGCGCGTATCAATTTGCCGAGAAATTCAAAAACGACCATGGATTGGAAATTGTCTTCGACGAGACAGCCGTGCGACGCCTCGTTGAGCGCGCGCAAGCTGAGCGGATGACAATGAGCGACCTCTGCGCCCATTTGTTTAAGGATTACCAATTCGGATTGAACTTGATTAGAAAGAACACTGCCCGGACGAAGTTTGTCATTAATGCCGAGGCCGTTGATGCTCCGGACAAATTCTTGAGCGAGTTGGTCGTACAGTCCTACTACCCAGCTGCACTCGCGCAAAAAGCCTGATTTTCATGAAGCGATCGCTGATTACTGCGGGAATAATTGGAGTCGTTGTTACTGTCATTGTTGGCGCGCTGCATGCGAGCAAATTGATGCTGGGTCTCGAGACAACTGCCGGGGAGCTTGTATCTCGCTATGCCAGCGCCACGCGAGTCGTCAGTGAGAAATGGCAGTATGTTTTTGTTTTGCTGCTCGCGCTGGGTGTCGCCTGGCTCGGTCTTAGTCCGGCAGCTGCCGGACCGCGAGGCCGCACTCGGTTGTTAGCCGTTTTCTTGCTGATCGAGTTGCTTGGACTTTCGTGGGTCTGCTCGCTTTACAGGGTATTTTTCCAACCGCTGCCCTCTATGTTTGCGGTCGTGCTCACAGTGATTGCCGCGGAGGGTTGGATTGTTTTCTTGCGACGGGATGACTCACACTTAGCGCGAAGTCTCTTCGCCAACCGCCTGTCGAAGAAAGAATTTCGCCGTGTTACTGGGGGGACAATTTCGCTCAACGCTGATCCGAAAACATATGAAGTGAGCGTGGTGGCTTGCGATGTAGCTAATAAGTTTGAAGTCGCCGAAGATTCCGGCCCTTCGAGGTTCGCCGATACGATGGAAAGATTCCTTCGCGACACGGGCGATCGTCTCCTGGAAGGGGGCGGGTATTTGCAGGCCGCGGACGGGGAGGGGGTCGTCGCCATTTTTGGATTTCCTGACGGCGCTCTCGACCACGCCGAGAAAGCAGTGCGTGTGGCCCTGGATTTGATTCAGCACTTTCGTCAGCAGCGACAGAACAACGGAGAAAATGCAAACTACGATATCTGGGTGGGAATCAGCTCTGGGGGCATGCTTGCCGCTCCGATGAAGGACAGCAGGAGCCCGGCACTCTTAACTAGCGGCGAACCAATCGAGCTGGCGCGCAGGTTTTGTGCTGCAAATGACCTTTATGGATCAAACATTTTGATTGGCACGCGCACTTTCGATCTGGTGAGCAACGCAATCGTCGCGCGGCCAATTGATTTTGTGAATGGAGTGAATTCGCAGGATCGACATGAAATTTACGAGCCACTCTGGCTTGTATCCGAAGCCAGGCCGGAGCATATAGCGCGTCGCGATTTTTTCTGGAGTGGAGTCGTTTTGTATCGAGAGAAACGTTGGGCCGAAGCGTATACCGAGTTTCAGAAGGCGCGGGGCTCGGAAGAAGAAGACGATCCTCCGCTGCAATTCTATTTGCGCCGGCTGGAGCCGCTTGCTCTGCAATTAACGGAAACGCCACTGGAATAAATCTGCGCGTGTTTTGAGAAAGACGGAATATCCGGTGGCAATCCGGAATTTGATTGCGCAACTGCGACACATGCCGGGAGTCGGACCTCGCTCGGCGGAGCGGATTGCGCTCTGGATCGTCCGCGCGCGAAACGATGAGCCGGGCCAGATCGCGCGCGCCATCACTGAAACGCGGCAGGCTGTCCATCCTTGTGCGCTCTGCGGATTTTTTACTACCGAAGAGATTTGTGAGATTTGCGCGGATTCTTCACGCTCAACTGAGTTGCTTTGCGTTGTAGAACAGCCGACTGACATTCTTCCGCTTGAGAAAACGGGTGCTTTCCGCGGCAGATACCAGTCTCTTGGAGGCAAGATTTCGCCGCTCGATCACGTTGGGCCTGAAGATTTGCGGATCAACGAATTGCTCGATCGCCTCGATCGCGAAAAGATTTCCGAGATCATTTTCGCGCTTCCGGCCGATGTCGAAGGCGAAGCCACGACAAATTATCTTGTCGAGCTTCTGAAAGGCAGGCCGCTCACTCTAACACGTATTGCGTGTGGCCTGCCGGCTGGCGGCGGTCTCGAATCAGCCGACGAGCTAACGCTCTCCCGGGCACTGACTGGGCGAACAAAGGTGTAGAGCGTTTTTGATGGTCATCCCCAACGAAGCGCAGCGCGCGTCGTCTGCGACTAGTGCAGTGTATCATTGATTTCGTGAGTAACTGTGCTATGACTTTAGAATGAAAAACTCAAGGATTGTGTTGGCGCCACCGGAACGCAG
>QHOM01000245.1 GCA_003218785.1 Verrucomicrobiota bacterium | reverse complement strand
CCGCCGCATTCAAAATAATCTGCGGCTGACACACCGCCACTACACCGCGCAAGCGTCACTTGAGCGCGGCGAGTTTTTCCAGATCGACGCGTTTGACCCATCCCTGTAATTCCTTGGGATCCTGGTTTTGCAATTCGATCTGAAGGAAATAACGATTGGCAATCATTATCCAAAGAGTGGCGTGTTTAGTCTCCTTTTCGAACGCCTCGAAACCGGGATTGCCATTGATTGTGACCGACTTGCTATAGCCTTCACTGGTTTCGCTGGTGTTATTCCACGCAGCGGTCGTCGCGCTGACGTAATCCGGATTCGCGACTGAATCGAGTATGCTGATCGCGGCGGTAGGAACATTGTCACCTTCGCCTTTTCGGTAATCACGATGCACATTTGTGAGTCTGAATCCGCCGACTTCCTCCGTCGAGCCCTCCGGCTTATCAGCAGTCCAGCCCTGGGGCGCGTCTGGCAAAATAGGGAGCAATTTCTGATAATCGACGGCGTCCGGCACCAGAACAGGCTCGTTCTGAGCGTACGAAGTGCCAACCCCAAAACTGATGAGCAATGTCAGCGCAAAAAATCCAGTGCGTGCGGCGAAGCAACATTGCTGCCGACAAACGAGAGCCGTTGATTTCATGCGAGCCCGGTTACGGATTCAGGTTTATCGTACTCGATTGACTTTGACGAGCCCCTTTGTCAAGACCCTTGCATGATGCGCATACGAGAGCGCGCATGTCGTAACTTAGGTAGGGACAGCGCGCTGCGCTGTCCGGACGCCGCGGCGCGGCGTCCCTACCACGCGAGCAAGCTTGCACTACTCCTGTGTATTTTAGCCGTTGCGGTGCGGCTCTTTTCGATTAATCAGCCATATATCGACCGCTGGAGCTGGCGACAAAGCGATGTCGCGGCGATCGCGCGCAACTTTAGCGAACACGGTTTTCATTTTGCTTATCCGCAGATTGATTGGGCGGGCGGCGCGCCTGGATACGTCGGAACGGAATTTCCAATTTTGCCGTTTCTCGCAGCCATTTGTTACAAGATTGCCGGCGTTCACGAGTGGATTGGGCGGAGCCAGGCCGTAATCTTCTTCGCTGTTTCGCTGCCGTTTTTCTTTTTACTCGTGCGCGAAATCTTCGGCGGCACGGCGGCGATTTGGGCAACATTCTTCTACAGTTTCGCGCCGCTGAATGTCTTCGCCGGACGCTCGTTCATGCCGGACGTCCCCTCGCTCAGCCTGGCGCTGATGGGTTTATATTTTTTCCTGCGTTGGATCGACAGCGAAAGACTGATGCTTTTCGTGGGTGCAGCTACTGCCATTTCATTAGCGCTTCTTATGAAATTGCCGAGTGCCGTCATCGGGGCGCCGCTTTTGTTCCTCGCCTGGCAAAAGTGGGGCCGGAATTTTCTGAGGCGGCGAGCGCTCTGGCTTTTCGCCGTGGTTACAATTTTACCTTCTGTCGCGTGGTACTGGCATGGGACTCAAATCGCGGAGAGATTTTATCCGCATCATTTCTTTGGCGAGGGCGGAATGCGGATCGAGAATTTCGCGTGGTACTGGAACATCATGCGACTGACCGCAACATCGAGCCTCACGCCGATTCTCTCGATCATGGCGATCATCGGAGTGTTCGTCGCGCCCCGCGGGAGATATGCCGGGCTTTTTCATTGGTGGCTTGGCGCGATGATCCTGTTCATCGTCGTAGTCGGCTATGGCAACCGCCACCCATGGTATCAGCTTCCGCTTGTGCCGATCGCTGCCGCTTTTGCGGGCGCCGCTTGCGCATTTATCGGATCGAAAATCTCTTCTTCGCGCGTTGCGATGATGACCTGGTCGATCCTGCTTGCGAGTTCGTTTGCAATTCTTGCTTACTTCTATGTGCGACCACTTTATCGATCCTCGGCCGCCCAGCTTCGCGATGCCGGTCTGGAATTTAGGAAAAGCACAGCACCGGATTCGTTGATTATCGCAGCGGACAACGGCGACCCGACGATATTTTACTACGCAGAGCGGAAAGGTTGGCATTTTCTCGAGCAAGACGCGATTTACGATGGCAATCCGAACGATAGCCGGGAGGCAATCGTTGATCTTGAGCAACTTCGTGGCCGCGGTGCTACCCACGTCGTTTTCACAACCAATACGTTTTGGTGGCTGGAGTACTATCCTGAATTCGCGCAGCGTCTCGCCGAAAACGCAACTCTGATGGAGACGACTTCAGAATTCAGAATTTACAAACTGACCGCGGTAGCAAAATGAGAGCTTAACATTGGACGCTCCGAAGCCTCGCCGTCAGCTTGGATTATTCGACGCCACCATGATCGTAATGGGCGGCATCGTAGGCGCGGGAATCTTCGCGAATCCATCCGAGGTGGCGCATCGTGTTCACACGCCATTCTTGATCCTCGGCGTTTGGACGCTGGGCGGGTTCATCGCAATGTGCGGCGCATTTATCTGGGCCGAGCTCGCCACTCGTCTCCCGGGAACAGGCGGCCAGTATCTTTACTTGCGCGAGGCGTATCATCCTTCAGTTGCGTTTGTGTATGGATGGGGACTGCTGCTGGTCACGCAAACCGGCGGCATGGCCGCAGTGGCTGTTATTTTTGCATCTTACTTTCGTGCGCTCACGGGAGCACTTTGGAGCGACAGCACGATCGCGGCCGTGGTGCTGCTGGCGTTGACTGGAATTAACTGTCTGGGAGCACGTGCTGGCAGCAACGTCCAAAACGTTCTTATGTTGTTGAAGATTGCGGTGATTGCGGCACTCGTGATGCTTGGAGTCGCGCTTGGCGGAGGGTCTCTCAAATACGGGCCATTGCTTGCACAACCGGTTTCATTCGGACTTCTGAAAAGCATCGGCGCTGCCATGGTTCCCATTGCCTTCGCCTACGGTGGATGGCAGACCGCCACTTTTGTTGCGGGTGAAATGCGCGATGCGCGGCGCGATTTATCACGCGGGCTCCTGATGGGAGGGTCCGGCCGGCCTCGATGCAACAACGACTCCGGCTTCTGATGTGATGCGGATCGCGCTGGGCAAGCGCGGGGCGCAATGGATTGCCGCCGGAATCGCAATTTCGACACTCGGGTTCCTCAGCCAAAGCATGCTGACCGCTCCGCGTGTGTACTACGCGATGGCCCGTGACGGACTTTTCTTTCAAAGCGTCGGCAGACTCTCGCGACGGTCAAGAGCGCCCGTCGTTGCGATCGGCCTTCAAGGGATGGCGGCGACGATCATCGCCTGCTCTGGAACATATGGCGAGATTTTGAACTTTGAAGTAACAGTCGATTTCATTTTTTTCGGGATGACAGCGGCATCGCTCTTCATTTTGCGCTGGCGGCAGATCGGAGCGGACGCCGCAATTTACCGCGTGCCGGGACACCCATTTACCACGATCCTGTTTGTTTTGTCCTGTGCCGGAATTGTCGGAAGCGCCATCGTTGCGTCACCCGCTAATAGCGCAATCGCATTGTGCATCCTTCTGGTGGGCCTCCCGGTTTACTATTATTGGAGCAGATTCAGACGAACCTATTCATGAGACACAAGCATTCTGATTACATGCATTGGTCCAAGACGCAGAGCCGCACGCGGTTCAATCTCGCAACCAGTGGCGTGGCGGCATTTCCTCTTCGCGAACTGCCGGTGGATCTGATGAAACTCGAAATTAATGGCGACAACAATTACGGCTACGCGCCTCTGCAGGCCGCCATCGCTGAGCACCATGGCGTCGATCCCGAATGCGTAGTGGAATCCGCCGGCACTTCGATGGCGAATCATCTGGCCATGGCCGCGATCATTGAACCAGGCGATGAAGTTTTAATCGAGCAACCCGCGTACGGTCCGATTCTCGATGTCGCCCATTATCTGGAAGCGAAAGTGAAACGCTTCTCGCGCACCGAAGAAAATGGCTGGGCAGTTGATCCAGGGGAGATTCGCCGTTGCGTCACGGAGAAGACGAGGCTCATCGTGATCACGAATCTGCACAATCCAACGAGCGTGCTTACCCTCGATTCGGTTCTTCGCGAAGTTGGCGATATCGCGCGCGCCATTGGAGCGCTCGTGTTAGTGGATGAGGTTTATCTGGAGGCGGTGTACGATGGGACGCCGCGAACGTCATTTCATCTCGGGCCTGAGTTCCTGGTGACCAGCAGTTTGACAAAAGTTTATGGAATCAGCGGCCTGCGCTGCGGATGGATTCTGGCGCGTCCTGATCTCGCGTGGAAGATGCAGCGTCTGAATGATCTTTATAGCGCGACGCCGGTTTATCCGGGCGAACTCCTCAGTGTCGCGGCATTCCAACATTTAGATCTGCTTCGTGAAAGAGCGCGCCGAATCGTGGAAGCGGATCGTAAATTGCTTCGCGATTTTCTGGCGCAGCAGCCCGCCCTTTCAACTGTGTCAACGGATTGGGGAACGACTTCATTCGTGCGATTGCAGAATGGAAAGGCTGATATTTTCCTGGAGCAGTTGCGATCCGATTTCGATACTTCGGCAGTCCCGGGCCGCTTCTTCGAAATGCCCGATCACTTTCGCATCGGCATGGGTGTGAATAGCGAGATGTTCGCTGAAGGTTTGAACCGTATTGGTCGCGCACTCCGAAGCGAAACAGTGTAAGTCATGATCCCGCTACTTGGAAAGGATCGAACTCCGGACATTCAACACGTAAAGTCCTGTCCGAGTCGGAGTCCTGACGCCCTTCGGTTACAGCTGATAGTTCAACGTAAGGCTATGGGCGCTGCGGCCGGGTGGGCCGCGGCCTCGGTATTGGCTTCAGCCTGGCAGTGGGGGCGCGGGCCTGGCTGTAGGCGTAGGATTGGCTGTTGGTGTAGCACCGGGGTGTGGGCGTGCGCGTGGGCGTGGGGTTGGCGTTGGGTCGGAGTCGCCGTAGGAGTTGTCGTTGCAGCAGGGTCGGCGTTGATAGAGAAGAGGCCTGGTCATTCCCCTACGGAGGGGAACCTCACTCTCGCATCATTAGAGCAGGTCGAAGTGCCAGCTTCACACACCCGATACGTGTAGCGAGCCCGGCCGGTGTCGCCGGTGGAATCGGTATAGGAACCATCATTCGCCGTTGTCACGATCAGCACGCCATTGCGGTAGACGTCGATGTTGGTCGAGGTGGCCCCGCTCCAGGTGAGACGCACAGTATTTATTCCCCCTACCTTGCGCCCCGAAGCCTGGAGCTGGATTGCAACTGTCTGCGTCTGCACTTCAAACGAGCCGATGTCGATCCGGCCGTTGACGACGCGGTCAAAACCAGGGCCGCGCTGGTCGAAGAAAGGCGGCGGAGTGAAGTTCGGGTCGCCCGCATTTATCGCCGGGCTACCTGGTAACAGCTCGTGGGTGGATGTCGGACCGCCGTTGTCTTGCAATGGACCAAGCATTGGATCCGTGTTGATCTGGTCGCCAGGGCCGATTAAAGAACCGCCGCCATCATCACTACTAAGGTTGTAGCCTAGTGACGTGACTGTGCCGAAATTGGTGATATTCACACCTGAGTCGCCTCTATTCAGGATAGTGTTTCCGATTTGAAATGTGCCGAGGTTGAGGACGCCGCCAGCGAAAAGAACAGACGAGTTATCGCTGAGCGTGCTATTAGCGATCTGCAGTGTCCCAAAGTTGAAGCAGGCGCCGCCATAGTCCGCAGCTGCGTTGCCGCTGAACGTGCTGTTGGTGATCGTCAACGTGCTGCCATCGGCGTTGTAGATGCCGGCGCCCTCGGCAGCCGGGTCACCGTT
>QHOM01000054.1 GCA_003218785.1 Verrucomicrobiota bacterium | reverse complement strand
TGGAGGCGTTACAAGCGAGCTTCGCGCAGCAACAGAAGGAGTCCCGGTCAACTGCGGCTCAGCAGCAGAGCGAAATTAAAGCTCTCGCCGCAACGGTAAAAGAGCAGGCCGCGCAAATCCAAAAGGTCAGTGCCCAGGTTGAACTGAGCGAACCTGCACCGCGAACTGTTCTCAACAACCAGTAAAGCAACCGAGCAAGTAGCCGGTCACTTAACAATCAGCCGTCACGCTTCAGCGCGTGGCGGCTTTTTATTTTACGTGTAAACGCTCACTACTCTTTGAACTCGCCCGTGTGTTCGTGCGTCTCAATCACGTTGCCAGCTTCATCATAAACGCGAATCACGCCTCAGCCGTGGACTCTCGCGGGCGCACGATCTTCGTTGCGGACGCGCATCGCGCGACGGGTGGGGGGGCAGCTCCAGCGATTGGTTAGATGCAACCGGTGCTTCATCGAACGCGTTTGTAGGTGAGTCCTTGCATCCACTGCTCAGCTTTGCCGATCTGGCGCCCATGTGAATTCTTGATGGTTTCGTGTAGTCCCAGGAAAAGTCTATCTCCACGAATCACAACCCTACACGTGTCGGTGCCCTCTTCACCCGAGGATGGTGAGCTAGAAACGGTCGTGAGCCGATTCCCATGGACGCGCCAGCTGCCCGTGGACACATATCGCTCGCTTCGGCCTATGTAAGTGTGATCTGCACGAAATATCATTTCCATGCTGGGGAAACCTTCGGCCTGCCATCTGCCGACGAGTTGCTCATCGAGCGACTGAGCGCGAGCAATGAAGCCCGCAAGATCGAAAAGCAGCATCGCGAAGATACGAACTAGCATCTAACTATGATTAGGCGAACCTTCGTAACGCGTCACGAAGATTTCTTCGCCTAAATCGGGAAATTGCAAGATTATCCATTTGCAAAGCCGAGGACTTGCTGCGAACAAAGCTGCTTACGGCTCGTTGAAAACGCCCGTGTGCTCTTGCGTTTCAATCACGTTGCCTGCTTCGTCGTAAACGCGAATCGTTGCATCATGCGAGCGGCTGTAGAATTTTGCGTAGTCGATGGCGTCGCTGACCGAGCCGTACCACAAGCGACCGAACGGCAGCACGTCGGAAATTAGATCGACACCGCGTTTATCTTTGCGTGTTCGGACTTCGTAAACGTGTGCAGGAATCGTCGATGACATGGGAGCCGCATTTGCCATCCGGCAATCAGAAACGATTCTAGCGATGCGTAGCAATCTGAAAAGGCCATCGTGGTTTGGGAAACAAGAGTGTTAATTGAAGCGGATCGGCATGTGGGCTAAGAGCCGAGGGCGAGCGGAATTGCTGGTTTCGCGACATTGGCGCACAATGACAAACGAGGGTAAAAATCGGCGGACTTGTTCTGATTCTTGTTCTGACTAAGCCATTTTTCGGCTGGTTTTCGACGTTTTTACCTATGAAAAGAGGCGGGGGCGGGAATCGAACCCGCGAATAGCGGTTTTGCAGACCGCGACCTTACCACTTGGCTACCCCGCCGTTTTTGAGGAGACGCAAACTATCTGGGCACGGCGCAACGGTGTCAATGTAGAGTCGGAATGATTGAATCGTTCGTTACATCGTTGAAACGTTGAGCTGATCACGATTTAGCGATTCAACGATTTAGCGATTATCTTGGCCGCGTGACTTCTCGTTCATCTGAGCTTTTCGCTGCGGCGCAAGAACGTATCCCGGGCGGCGTAAACTCACCCGTGCGTGCATTTCGACATGTTGGAGCGCAACCTTTTTTCGTCGAACGTGCGCGTGGCGCCAAAATATGGGATGTCGATGGGAACGAATATATCGACTACATCGGCAGTTGGGGTCCTGCGATTCTGGGACACACTCCCAAGGTAATTGTCGACGCGGTGCGCGAAGCTGCCGCGCGCGGCCTAAGTTTTGGAATTCCAAATCCGCTCGAAGTCGAGATGGCGAACCTGATCTGCGCGTGGATGCCCTCGATCGAGAAAGTGCGAATGGTAAACAGCGGGACCGAAGCGACCATGGCGTGCGTTCGACTTGCGCGCGGTTTCACCGGCCGCGACAAGATCATCAAATTCGATGGTTGTTATCACGGACATGTCGACGCGCTGCTCGTGAGATCGGGAAGCGGCGCGCTCACTCATGGACGGCCTGATAGTGCCGGGGTGCCACAGGCATTTGTCGATCTCACGATTTCGCTGCCGTTTAACGATGCCGATGTTGTGCGGAAGTGTTTTGCTCAGAATAAAGGGCAAATCGCAGCAATCATTGTCGAGCCCGTTCCGGCCAACGCGGGTCTTTATTTCCCAACTCACGATTTCCTATTGACCCTACGTGAGGAATGCACGAAGAACGGCGCGCTTCTGATTTTTGACGAAGTAGTGACCGGTTTCCGTGCGGCGCGTGGCGGCGCTCAGGAAATTTATGGAGTCAAACCTGATCTGACCGCACTGGGGAAAATAATTGGCGGCGGATTACCGGTCGGGGCGTTTGGCGGAAGCGCGGCAATCATGGACCAACTTTCACCCGATGGTCCTGTTTACCAGGCCGGAACACTATCCGGAAATCCGCTCGCGATGACGGCCGGTCTCGCTCAATTGCATGAACTCGAACGCATCGACGGCTGGAAGCTGCTCGAAAGACTTGGAGCACACTTTGAGAAGCTGACACGAGATGCCATCGCGCAAGCAAAGATCGACATCACATTTCACCGGATCGGCTCAATGTTTTGTTTATTCTTCGCCTCAGGACCGATTGTCGATCTTGCCGACGCGCAGCGCAGCAATCTGGAAACGTTCTCGAAATTCTTCCGCGGCTGTTTGAAGCGCGGCGTTTATTTCGCACCATCACAGTTTGAAACCGGCTTTATTTCCACGGCGCACACGCGCGAAGACATCGAGCGGACATGCGCCGTAATGCGGGAAAGTTTGAGCGAGCTGTAGTGTAGCCGCACGCCTGTGGCGCGTTTAGAGAGAACACGGCCGAGGACGACGGCCCACAGGGCCGTGGGTACAGTCTACAGTTAAAATCTTTGCGCCGGTGCGGCGGTTGGACTAGGGAGTTGCCGCTGTGAGCGCAAACTCGCGAGTTCGCCCAGTCGCGAAATTCTTTTTTGAGGGTGACCGAAAGTTTTTTATGAAGGGAGTCACGTATGGACCCTTCAAGCCGGACGCCGAAGAAAATTACCTCGGACGACCTGAGCAGGTGGACGTCGATCTTGCGCTCATGCGCAAGGTTGGTCTCAATGTTGTGCGGATTTACCATGCGCCGCCGCGCTGGTTTCTTGATCGTTGTGCTGTTGCCGGAATACGCGTCCTTGTGACTCTTCCCTGGGCAAAACACATAGAATTTCTGCGCGAACGATCCATCCGCAAACAAATTGCCGAAGCGGTCCGCGTTGCGGTAAGTGCACAGGCCGGGCATCCGGCAATCTTTGGTTATCTCGTGGGCAACGAAATCTCGAGCACAATGGTGCGTTGGCTAGGCGCGCATCGTGTCACGGAATTTGTCGAGGATTTGATTCGGATCGGACGGACGATTGATCCCGATGTGCTGTTTTCTTATGCCACTTATCCACCAACGGAATATCTGCTGCCACAGAATGTCGATTTTTGCTGTTTTAACGTTTATTTGCACAATCAGCATGACTTAGAGCGCTACCTATTGCGGCTGCAGAATCTGACTGACGAGCGCCCGCTTATCCTTGGGGAATTCGGCATGGACACGATCCGGCATTCGCAGGAGGAGCAGGCTGAAATGCTCAGTTGGCACATCGATAGCGTGGTCAGGTGCGGTCTCGCCGGGACAATTTTTTTTACTTGGACTGATGACTGGTTCACTGGTGGGCAAGAAATTACAGACTGGGCATTTGGGATTGTGACTCGTGAGCGGGAGCCGAAGAAGGCGTTCTACGCTCTTCAAGAAAAACTTGGCCACGACAGTTCCGTATTGCGCCCGGCCTTGCCGCGCGCGCCGTTCGTCTCGGTAATTGTTTGTTCATACAACGGCGGCCGAACTCTTGCAGCTTGTCTCGATTCGTTGAGCAAACTCACCTATCCCGACTACGAAGTGATCCTGGTCGACGACGGCTCGACTGACGACACAGCTTACACTGCCACGCAGTTCCCGCAGGTGCGCTACATCCATCAAAGCAATCATGGATTGAGCCACGCTCGCAACACAGGCGCTGCAGCTGCGAGGGGCGAAGTGTTGGCTTACACCGATTCCGACTGCATGGCCGATGTCGATTGGCTCTATTACCTGATCGGTACGCTGATAAGCGGCGATTATGCGGGCGTGGGCGGACCGAACGTGACGCCACCAGCGCAAAATTGGGTTCAAGCCTGCGTCGCGGCAGCGCCCGGTGGCCCCAGCCATGTCCTGCTTACCGATACAGTCGCAGAGCATATTCCAGGCTGTAACATGGCCTTTTATCGATGGGCTTTTGAAAGCGTCGGCGGTTTCGATGCCGAGTTTGCTTTCAGTCCGCCGGCAATCGTCTGGCATTATCGACGTTTTACCTTGCGGGCCTTTCTAAAACAGCAAGATGGTTACGGCGAAGCGGAATCGCTGCTTCGCTTTAAACATTTGATCTTTTTTGGTCCAACCGGCACGGCGAAATGGCGCGGTCAAATCTACGGGACACCGCGCTTCAGCTGGTTCATTAACCGGCCGGCAATCTATCACGGAACTTTCGGAGAAGGATTTTTCCAATCAATTTATCCTACGCCGCAATCGGAAGTTGCCACGTATCTCAGCAGTATCGAATGGTTCGCGCTGACGATCTTTCTGTTCGGTCTCGGAATTTTTCTGCCGGCACTACGGATCGTTCCCTACCTCATGCTCGGTGGCACGCTGTGCGTAGCGCTTTCATATATGGTGCGGGCTTCCATCGAACCGAAATTCGATACGATGCACGCACGGCTGCTGGTGATGCTCCTGGCTTTCGCCCAGCCACTGGTGCGAGGCTGGTCGCGCTATTTCACGTGGTTGCATTTCAAACGTACGCCGGGAAGTGTGATTCGCGCACACGAACATTTGCCAGAGCGCACGTATTTTGGGCGGAATCTGAGTCGCCGCGTCTTCTGGAGCGAAGAAGGCAGAGATCGTCATTATTTGCTTGGCGCCATTTTCCAGTTGTTGGATGAAGAAGGCTGGCGCTATTCCACAGATACCGGGTGGAATGAATGGGACATTCAAATTTACGGAAATTTCTGGTGGAGTATCGCGCTCCAGACCGTCACCGAATATCACGGCGGCGGGAAGTGCCTAACGCGTGTTCGCCTTCGTGATCGACTGGTTACTACGACCATCATCTTCAATCTCATTGCGTTAAGCTTGTTGATATATCGGCAGCTTAATATTTCTCACGCCGATCTTTGGGGTATTATTCCGTATTTGCTCTTTGTTGTCTTTCTAGGGACGCGAGCGCGTCTGCTCAAGTCACGAGTCGCGGAGCTTGTCGATCTTGCGGCGCAGCGCGCGGGTCTGCAGCCGGTCCTGCTTCCACATAAGAATGCCAGAATCGCACCGACACCGGAGGATCGGATCGCGGCCAATGCAGTAGGGTCCGGTTCGTCGCATTTGCCTTAGAAAATTATAGGGGCGTTTGATTCGCTCGCGCCGCTCGCTCTCCTTTCGGGCTGCGGACGCCCTACAATTTCAAGCGCGTTTTGCCCGTTCCGCGCTCGATCCGCCCAATTTGTTTCGCGCGCAGTATCGATACCCCACGCTGTGCGTCGCGCTCGGAAACAACCGCCACCATGCCAATACCCATGTTGAAGACCTGGTACATCTCAGCGGCATCCACATTCCCATTTTCCTGCAAGATTTTAAAGATGCGCGGCACGCGCCAGCTTTCCGTCTCGATCACCGCGTCGCAATTCTTGGGTAAAATGCGCGGCAAATTATCGATTAAGCCGCCGCCGGTAATGTGTGCGAGACCTTTGATCATGCCACTTGGAGCTTTTCTGAGGAGCGGCTGATAATTCTTATGCACTCGCAGCAACTCTTCGCCGACGGTGCTTGCCGATCCCGAAAAACGCGAACGGACGTTGAGCCGCATCTTCTTGAACAAGATGTTTCGGGCCAGCGAATAACCGTTTGTATGCAAACCGTTCGAAGCGAGGCCGAGAACAATGTCGCCCGGTTTTATTTTGCGGCCATCGATGATCTTGGCACGATCGACCGCTCCGACGATACAACCAGCGAGATCGTATTCGCCTGTGCGATACATTCCCGGCAGTTGCGCCGTTTCTCCGCCGATCAGCGCGCATCCAGCAGACCGGCACGCGCGTGAAAATCCGCGCAGTAACTGACCAAAAGCGCGCGGCTGAAGTTTCTCGTAACCTATGTAATCGAGAAAGAAAAGTGGTCGCGCCCCGAGGACCGCAATGTCGTTTACGCAGTGGTTCACAAGATCGGCGCCTACGGTGTCGTGTTTGTTCATCGCAAACGCAATTTTCAATTTTGTCC
Organism: Verrucomicrobiota bacterium; assembly: GCA_003218785.1. Lineage (GTDB taxonomy): Bacteria > Verrucomicrobiota > Verrucomicrobiia > Chthoniobacterales > UBA10450 > Udaeobacter. Next base: position 17,081 of record QHOM01000054.1, on the reverse strand, counting down.
CGACGCCGTCGATGCTTGCAACAAGAACTGGCTCGCGGATTCCGGAAAACTTTGCTCGAAATAATCCACCGAATCCGCCGATCCTCCCGAGCACGCATGGCCCGTGAGTTTGCTTCGCGAGCGACTGGATGTGGCTTTTGAGCCGGTTGCCAAGATCAACATCCACGCCCGCAGACGCGTAAGCTTTTCTCTTTCCGTGCACAGAGTTCACGAGACGTTTTGCAGATTGCTTCCCGAGGAGCCTGCGGGCGAAATGACGAAATCCGAATGACTAATGACGAAACAAATCCAAAATGCGAGTAACGAATTGATCAATTAGGGCGATGCGGCTCAGGCTTCGTCATTCCTTTGACATTCAAGCGTCGTCATTTTCATTATTTCAGATCCGCGAACAGAGTCGGATGCGCTTCCTGATCGGCGAGCGCCCTTGCGCGCGCTTCGCGCCTTTCCATGATGAACTTGTCGAGCGCCGGATCGACCGGCAGGGGATAATCGCCAGTGAAGCAAGCAAGGCAAAATTCATTCAGCGGTTTGCCAGTGGCGCGTACCATTCCCTCGACATCCAGGTACCCAAGGCTATCAACGCCGAGGTATTTGCAGATGTCTTCCATCGACATCTGATTGGCGATCAATTTTTCCGGATCAGGAAAATCAATGCCGTAATGGCAGGCGAACCGGTGTGGCGGGCAGCTGACCCGCATGTGCACTTCCTTGGCGCCAGCCTCGCGCAAGTTCACCACGCGCGCCCGCGCAGTCGTGCCGCGCACGATTGAATCGTCAACAACCACGACGCGTTTTCCCGCGACCATTTCCTTGATCAAATTCAACTTTACTCGAACATCGAAATCGCGAATGAGCTGGCTCGGCTGCAAAAACGTGCGGCCAATGTAGTGATTGCGAACAAATGCGTGCGCGTACGGAATATTGAGTTCCTGGGCGAAACCGAGGGCGGCATAGTTTCCCGAGTCGGGTACCGGCACGACAATGTCTGCTTCGACCGGAAATTTTCTTGCCAGTTCGCGTCCCATTTCTATGCGCACCTTTCCCACATTCACGCCGCCGATCATGCTATCTGGGCGCGCAAAGTAAACGTATTCAAACATGCAGAACGCCGGCCGCTCGTCCGGGAATGGACGTTCCGAACGCAATCCGTTTTCGTCGATGATCAGCACTTCGCCCGGTTCAATTTCGCGAATAAACTCCGCGTGAATGAGATCAAAGGCGCAGGTTTCGGAGGCAACTACGTACGCGCCGTCGAGTTTGCCGAGCGCAAGCGGCCGCCAACCAAAGGGATCCCGTACCGCGATGAGCTCGCGTTCGCTCATGATCAGGAGTGAAAAAGCGCCTTTGATCCTGCGTAAAGCGGCCAGCACATTGCCACCATTCTCTGAAGGCTGCGCGAGCAGATGCAAAATGATTTCGCTATCAGCGGTCGTTTGGAAGATGGAGCCGTTCCGTTCGAGCTCGTCTCGCAAAAAGTCGGCATTAATCAAATTGCCGTTATGCGCGATCGCCATTTGGCCGCGCACGCAGTCCACCACAAACGGTTGCGCGTTCTTGATCGTGCTCGTGCCGGTCGTGGAGTAGCGCGTATGTCCGAGCGCGCGCGTGCCCTTAAGCTTCGCCAGTTCTTCCTGGCCAAAGACTTGGGAGACGAGTCCCATATCTTTGTGCATCAAAAAGGTCGTGCCCGGGCCATTGCTCGTCACGATGCCTGCGCTCTCCTGGCCGCGATGCTGCAGCGCAAACAGACCGTAGTAAGTCAGCGCCGCTGCATTCGAATGACCGAATACACCGAAAAGGCCGCACTCGTGTTGTGGAATCGCCGCCGAGTCCGGCGCCTGATCGATATCGCTGTTTTGGCGGGGGAAGATCACACCAGATAGTCTACCAAATAACGCAGGTGTTCAATCTCGTGTTCCAGGGACGCGTTCACAAGCTTGGAATTCTTTCCGTTTCGTCTTCAACGGCGCGGCGGATAGCGTTGAACCAACCATCATAGAGATCAGCAATCGGCCAGCGGAAAGTTTTCTCGTTTACGCGGATCCGCAGTTCATTGCCTTCGACTTGTCCGAGCCGTTGAAAAGGAATGCCGCTCTGTTGCAAGATTGCCGTCGTCTTTTGTGCGTCTTTCGAATCGACCGAAATCACGATACGTGATTGCGACTCGTTGAACAACGCTGCAGTGACAGGCGTTTCGCCTGTTTTCAAATCGATTTCCGCACCGAGCAGTTTTTCTGGATTGAAACAGCATTCGGTAAGGGCAACAGCGAGCCCCCCTTCGCTGCAATCGTGCGCGCTTTTCACCAAACCTGCACGGATTAATTCACGCGCCGTATTTTGGATCTTAATTTCGTGTTCGAGATCAATATTTGGCGGCGGCCCGATCTTTCTTCCGTAGCAGGCTTTTAGAAACTGCGATCCGCCGAGTTCAGTCCCGGTTTCGCCAACTAAGATGATCGTGTCGCTCTCTTCTTTGAACCATTGCGTAGTAATGTGCTTTTCATCCTCGATCAAACCAACCATTCCGATTGTGGGCGTCGGATCGACGGTACCCGCAGGACTCTCGTTATATAAAGAGACGTTGCCGCCGGCGACGGGCGTGCCAAATGCGCGGCAAGCTTCAGCGATGCCTTCAACAGCTTCGCGCAGCTGCCAAAAGTTTTCCGGCTTATAGGGATTGCCAAAATTGAAGAGCGAATTACAATCCGTCGTCGCGGCCAGGATTTTGTCAGCATAACGAACGAAAAACACGGCGGCGTCTGAACCCGGCTTTACGATTGTCCCAGTGCGCACCGTGTGGTCGTACTGTCGGTACACCCAATTCTTTGACGCGATTGTCGGCTCACGCAGCAACTGACGCAGCGCTTCGTGACTGTCGATCGTTGCTGAATCCGCGCCCCCACGATCGTCGATCGCAGCTACAACAGGTTTTACTTCCGGCGAATAAATGGGTGCTTCCTCTGCGAGCGCTTTAGCCGGGATCTCAGCGGCGATGGTGCTGTTGTTGCGCGCTCGCATCATGCCGTCGTCGGTGACATGACCGATTTCCGCGCACGGCACATCCCATTTCTCGAATACTTTACGGACAAGATTTTCTTTCCCGCGCTTCGCGATGATCAGCATTCGCTCCTGTGATTCGCTCAAGAGAATTTCATACGGTGTCATGCCGGGTTCGCGCTTTGGCACCTTCGCGAGATCGATCTCGATGCCGCTTCCGCCGCGGCTGGCTGTCTCGCAGGTGGAACAAGTTAGGCCGGCTGCTCCCATATCTTGAATTCCGGCGACAGCATCGCGATCGAGCAATTCCAGACACGCTTCGAGCAACAATTTTTCCTTGAACGGGTCGCCTACCTGCACGGCCGGGCGATCTTCACGCGATTGTTCTGTCAATTCACGCGATGCGAAGGCCGCACCCGCAAGACCATCGCGACCCGTCTCGGCGCCGACGTAAAAAACAGGATTGCCGACGCCTTTTGCTGTGCCGCGCGCCACCTGTTCGTGGCGCAATACGCCGAGGCAAAACACGTTTACGAGGGGATTGCCATCGAAGCTTTCGTCGAAATAAATCTCGCCGCCGATCGTCGGTATACCGACACAATTGCCGTAATGTGCGATGCCAGAGACCACACCGCTGAAGAGCCGTCTGTTAGCGGCGATGTTTGATGTTTGATGTCCGCCAGTCGGACGGACTCGTCCTGTGGCGAGTTTGATGTTTGATTGCTCTGTAATTGGCCCGAAACGGAGCGAGTTTAGACAAAATTCCGGGCGCGCGCCCATCGTAAAGATGTCACGAATGATTCCACCAACTCCGGTGGCCGCGCCTTGGAACGGTTCGATCGCGCTTGGGTGGTTATGGCTCTCCATCTTAAACGCGATCGCCCAGCCGTCGCCGATGTCGACCACGCCGGCATTCTCTTCGCCCGCCTTGACAAGAATGTTTGGCCCGGTCGTTGGAAATTTTTTAAGTTCTTTTTTCGAATTCTTGTACGAGCAATGCTCGCTCCACATGACAGAGAAAATGCCAAGTTCGGTGAAGTTGGGCTCGCGTCCGAGGATCTTCTTAATGCGTTCGAATTCCTCCGATGTAAGGCCATGTCGCGCTACAACTTCCGGCGTGACAACTGGATCGACAGTCGGCGCTTCGCTGGTCATTAGCACGTCACGTTAACGAATCCACGGACCCGCTCAATCACACAAATAAAAGATTTGGATGAAAATAGCGACGCCTTGGAGCGTCCAGTAAGTCGTCGAACGGCGAAGTTTGGATAGATCATAAACAACAGGGAGGCATCATGGTGAAGAAAACAATTGTCGCTCTCGCTTGCGTGTTCGTTGTTCCGCTGGCGTTTGCGCAGACGAGTACGACGATCACAAGGCAAACCACAACAACTACTATAGAACCAATAACGGTAACGGGCACATTCAGCGCGATTGAGGAAGGCACGGCCGCTAGTTATCAGCCTGCGAAAACTCTCGTCGTTCGTACGGACGACTCGAATAATCCGCAACGCTATGTTCTTTACGGGACCGGCCTCATTTACAATAAGTTGGGCCAAGTCGTCAGAACCCCGATCAAACCCGGCACGCGGGTGCGTGTTTATTATACAGAAATGGGCGAGACGCGTGTGGTCGATCACGTGGAAGTAGAGGAGTAAACAGAAATAACATTGGTTTGAATAGAAGCGTCACGCGGTCTGTCAAACATGAGACGGACGCGCAAAACCTTGGGAGCGTCCGCTATATCCTCGAGCTACGAAGTTTGAGGTAAAACATCAACAAGAAACAGGGAGGCATAATAGTGAAGAAAACAATTGTCACTCTCGCTTGCGCGCTGATCGCGCCACTGGCGTTTGCGCAGACGAGTACGACCACCACAGAGCAAACAACGACAGCTACACAACCGACAACAACAACCGAAACAACCACAACCTACACTGCGGGTACGGTAACTACCTATGAACCTAGCAAGACGATTGTGGTCAAGAGCGACCAAGGACCAGTCAGCTTCGCTCTTGGCACGGCCGCGCGAATCGTGAACGGCGCCGGGAATGTCGTCACATCAGCGCTCAAACCGGGTCAGCGTGTGCGCGTTTATTACACAGGCACGGGTGAGACGCGCGTAGTCCATCACGTGGTCGTTGAAGACTAAACAAAAATAGTTCGGAAAATCAAAGCCGCAGGGTTCCGGCAGGGAATCCTGCGGTCTTTTTCTCGCAGCCAATTTCGGCTTCGCTCTGCGCAGGAAGATTCTGATAAACTCGCCGCGTGGACCTTTCGACCTTGGCAAATGTGGCCACGGCATTAACGGTTTTGACTGCGGTCGCATTCGGTTTGCTTGAAACGCGTCGCGCGCGTCACGAACGCGCGGAGCGGGCGGCGTTCGCTGCCGTTCAAGCGATTCTCACTCCCGAATGGATGAAGTCGATGATCGTCGTGCACAGTATTCCGGATGGATTAGCCGCGTCGGCGATTGAAGCGGACGCGCGCGTGCTCGCTGCGGTGCAGGCGATTGGCGTGATTCTCGAAGGGCTCGGATATTCTGTTTATGCGCGCATTGTTCCTTTGCAGGTGGTCGGGGACTTGATGGGTGGCACCGTTCGTCTCGCCTGGCGTAAGGTGCGCCCCTACGTCGAAGAAGAACGCCGTCGCAGCGGTTCGCAGAAAACTTTTGAATGGTTCCAATGGCTTGCTACACAATTGGAACGATATTCACCCGGGAAAACCAACTTGGAGATGGGTGCTCACCAAGCTTATCAGGATTGGAAGCCCTAGCGGTTGCGTTCCGTACAGACATCGCAGAACGTTGCACAATGGCTTTTGATCTAAAGGAAATCGTAGCGGCACGGCTGGGTGAGAATTATCAACTGCATGAGCGACATGTGAACCGCACGCTGGTGGCAGCGCAACGGGTGATCGGCTTCGACAAAGTCTATGCGCGGGCCGAGGGCGCTTACCTCTACGATATGGATAACCAGCCGTATCTGGATTTTTTGAGCGGCTACAGCGTTTTTAACATTGGGCGAAATCATCCCGTCGTAAAACAAGCGATTCGTGATGTGCTCGATCTCGATCTGCCCAACATGGTGCAGATGGACTGCTCGCTCTTGAGCGGATTACTGGCTGAAGCGCTTGTAAAACGCACCCCGCCGCATCTCGACGCAGTTTTTTTCTGCAACTCCGGCACTGAGGCGATGGAAGGAGCGCTAAAATTTGCGCGTGCCGCGACGAGACGAAACCGCGCGGTCTCACTCGGCAGCGCGTTTCACGGACTCAGTCTCGGTTCGTTGTCGTTGATGGGGTGCGAAAGTTTCACGGAAGGATTTGGGCCGCTGATGGAAGGATTCGATGCGCGCGTGCCGGTTGACGATATCGAAGCGCTGGATCGACAATTGCGTCCGCGAGACGTTGCAGCGTTTGTGATTGAGACGGTCCAGGGCAAAGGCTGCAAGTCGCCGAAGACCGATTTCTTTGTCCGCGCGCAGGAGCTTTGCCGTAAATATGGAACGTTGTTGATCTCTGATGAAGTGCAGACCGGGCTAGGTCGCACCGGCAAAATGTTCGGCTTCCAGCATTGGAATCTTGAGCCCGACATCATCACGCTTGCAAAGACTTTGAGCGGCGGTTACGTGCCGTGCGGCGCGATTGTGACGCGGCGCGATATTTATCAGAAAACATTCAGCCGAATGGACCGTTGCGTCGTGCATTCGACCACATTCGGACGCAATAATCTGGCGATGGCTTGCGGACTCGCCGCGTTGGAAATCATCGATCAGGAAAATTTAGTCGAGAACGCGGCAAAAATGGGCGCGTTGCTCATACAAAAGATCGATGCGTTGCGTGCAAAACATTGCTTCATCAAGGAAGTCCGCGGCAAAGGACTGATGATTGGAATTGAATTCCATGAGCCGCAGGAATTCAAACTTAGGATGGCGTGGAAGTTGTTGCACAAGATCGACAAGGTGCTCTTTGCGCAAATGATCGTGACCCAAATATTGAGCAAGCATCGTATTCTCACGCAAGTGGCCGGGCATGCCATGGATGTGATGAAAATCCTGCCCCCGTTGATCATTGGCGAGCGGGAGATCGACATGTTCGTAAACGCGCTCGACGACGTCCTGACCGAGTGCCGCAAATTTCCGGGGCCGATGTGGGAGCTTGGAAATAATTTCGTCAAAGCCGCGCTTGGATCGCGACGGACGGAGTTTCGCTCCACTGTTCCCGCCTGAAGGCTCACGAGGAACATTGAGACCTCCGAGAATCTCATTGTCGATCTTTCAGCGGAGCGTACGTTTAATAAGGAGGAAAGGCTATGAGCACTATTGTTACTGAAGCGAAAAAAACTGAGACGAAATTGAATCAGCTCGATCAGCTTAAGAAGTTCACCAAAATCGTCGCCGACACGGCGGATTTTGAATCGATCAAGGAATTCAAACCGCAGGATGCGACGACGAATCCAAGTTTAGTTTATGCGGCGACGCAAAAGCCGGAATACGCGCATTTGCTCGACGAAGTGCTTGCTGATCGAAAGACGTCTGGCTTAAGCGGTGCGGCGGAGATTGAAGACATTTGCGATCATCTGCTTGTGCAGTTTGGATGCGACATTTTGGAGATCGTGCCCGGACGCGTCTCGACTGAAACCGACGCACGTTTATCGTTTGATGTGGAGGGTTCGATCAGAAAGGCGCGCCAGTTGGTCAAACTTTACGAAGAGCGCAAAATTCCGCGCGAGCGGGTGCTGATTAAAGTCGCGTCAACATGGGAGGGTATAAATGCGGCCGAGCAACTGCAAAGAGAAGGGATCCGATGCAATTTGACGCTCATGTTCTCGTTGCCACAGGCTGTGCGCTGCGCTGAGGCGAAGGTGCAACTGATCTCACCATTTGTCGGCCGGATTTACGATTGGTACAAAAAAGAAATGAAACGTGATTACACCGGTCCGGAAGATCCGGGAGTGCAATCGGTCACCGAAATCTTCACCTATTACAAGAAATTCGGCATCCCGACTGAGGTGATGGGCGCGAGTTTCCGTAACACCGGACAGATTCGCGAGCTGGCCGGCTGCGACTGCCTAACGATCAGTCCCGAATTGATGAAGGAACTTTCCGAATCGACCGAGCCGCTCGAGCGCAAACTTGATCCGGAAAAAGCGAAGTCGGCGAAGATCGAGAAGCTGCAGCTGGACGAGAAGAAGTTCCACTGGATGCTGAACGACAACGCGATGGCGTACGAAAAAACGGGTGAAGGGATCCGCAAATTCGCCGCCGACGTGGTGAAGCTGGAAAAATTCGTGGCGAGCAAATTAGGCAAATAATCGAATCAGGAATCCAAGAATCCAGGAAAAGAATTTTTGGGACTTCATGGTTTCTGGTTTCCAGATTCAGTTCCTTTTTTTCCTGCTTTTCTGATTCGGAATCAGATCTCGAGGAAACAGTTAGAGATTCCTCGACTTCGCTCTGGATAACAGAGAGGGATGTTTAACGTTGTTCTGATTGAACCGGAGATTCCACCAAACACAGGGAACGTGGGACGGCTTTGTCTGGCGACGCGTTCGAGATTGCATTTGGTAAAGCCGCTTGGCTTTTCATTGGAAGATCGGCAACTAAAACGCGCTGGCCTCGATTATTGGGACCAAGTGAACGTACGATTGTGGGATTCGTTTGCGCAACTTCAGTCGAAACAAAAATCAAACGCGCGCTATTTTTTTCTCACAACAAAAGCTCAGCGCGCTTATTACGATGTAAAGTTTCATGAGGGTGATTTCCTCGTTTTCGGAAGGGAAACGAAGGGGTTGCCGGAGAATTTGTTGGCGAAAAACATGGACAATTGCGTCACCATCCCGATGCACGGGACGCGCAGCCTGAACCTCGCGACCACAGTCGCAATTGTGCTGTTCGAAGCAGTGCGACAACAGGCCTGACGAGTGGAGATTGCAAGGCAACCTCTGCGTTTTGTACCAGCGAAGGCATCCAAAAAGCCACGCTCCAACGTTGAATAAATGAAGACCACTAAAAGTCTAAACAACCCAGAAGGAAAAAACTTATGAGAATATTTCTTGTTTTAATTTGTAGTCTTGCGCTCGCGTGCGTCGCCGGTGCGCAGCAAGAAGAAAAGGGGAAAAAGAAGGAACAGAAAAAGGGTGCGCAAGCTGGACAGGTTTCGCCGCAACCGGGTGCAAAACCGACGGGAGCGGGCAAACCCACAGGCGCGGGCAAACCCACAGGCGCGGGCAAGCCGACAGGAGCAGGCAAACCGACGGGTGTTGGTCAGCCCGCGGAAGTCGGAAAAGCAGCTGGAAAAGGCAAGCCAGCAGAAGCGGGCAAACCCGCGGAAGTCGGAAAAGCAGCTGGAAAGGGCAAGCCAGCAGAAGCGGGCAAACCCGCGGAAGTCGGAAAGGCAGCTGGAAAGGGCAAGCCAACAGAAGCGGGCAAACCGACGGAAGTCGGAAAAGCACCTGGAAAGGGCAAGCCAGCAGGAGCAGGCAAGCCAGTAACGACGGCGGCTGCAGCAGGGAAGAAGTACCAGGCTAAGCAGTTAACCCTGCCGAATAAACCGAAACCCGAAGTCGCGCCTGCTGTAACGTTCCAGCAAAATAAGCGAATTGAGGGAGCCCAGAATTGGAGCGGCCCGCAATATACGGCATTTCGCAACTATCAGTCCGAATGGCACGACCAGGGTTGGTGGAGACAGCATTACAACCGCGTCGTTCTGATCTCCGGCGGATGGTACTTTTGGAATGCCGGATTCTGGTACCCAGCTTGGGGCTACGATTCAGGCAACGCATATTATCCATATGACGGCCCGATCTACGGGTATAACAACATGCCGCCCGATCAGGTGATCGCTAATGTCCAGACCGCACTGCAAGAGCAGGGTTATTACCAGGGCGAAGTGGATGGTCTGCTCGGACCGCAAACGCGTGCCGCGATCACAGATTACCAACGCGCCAACGGGCTGGCAGAAACAGCCGCAATCGATCAGCCAACGCTGGAATCATTGGGAATGTCGTAACGCGATTCCTATTACCAAGAAGTCGCGGAATGATTTTCGTCGGCGGCTCTTTGTGTACGGGAAAGATGGTGATGCGCCGCTATCGTTCGACGACTTTGTCCGACGACGCTTTCGAGATTGTGCTTGGTTATTTTGAGTTTTGCTAAGCAACTAAAGGCATCGCTCCAGGGTTGAATAAATACAGACACCTAAAGGTCTAATAACGCAGAAGGAAAAAACTTATGAGAATATTTCTTGTTGTAATTTGCAGTATCGCGCTCGCGTCCCTCGCGCCTGGCGCGCAAGAAGGGAAAAAGAAGGAACACAAAAAGGGTGCGCAAGCTGGACAGGTTTCGAAACCGGGTGGAAAACCGACGGGGGCGGGCAAACCGACAGGTGTTGGTAAGCCGACCGGAGCCGGCGGGCAAGTGGGAGTTGGCAAACCGGCGCGAAAAGGCAAAGGTAAGCCACCAGGAGCGGGCCAGCCGGCCGAAGTCGGCAAAGCTGCAGGAAAGGGCAAGCCAACAGGCGCAGGCAAGCCAGCGGAGGCCGGTACAGCGACGACAGCCGGAAAGACCACAGCAACCGGCAAGGCAACAGCAACGGGCAAGCCGTTCAAGCCGCAAAAATTCAATCTGCCAACGAAGACGACTCCGACAAAAGTCGCAGCCGTAAACTTCCAGCAAGGCAGGCACATCCAAGGGAGCCGAAACTGGCAAGGCTCAAGTTATACGGTTTTCCGGAATTATACGCCACAATGGCACGACCAGGTTTGGTGGAGGAGCCATCACAACCGCGTCGTCTTCGTATTCGGTGGATGGTATGCCTGGAATGCGGGCTGGTGGATACCAGCGTGGGGCTATGCTCCCAATGCGTATTACGCTTATGACGGACCGATTTACGGGTATAACAATTTGCCGCCCGATCAAGTGATCGCAAATGTCCAGACCGCACTGCAACAGCAAGGTTATTATCAGGGCGAAGTGGATGGTCTGCTCGGGCCGCAGACGCGCGCCGCTATCGCAGATTACCAACGCGGCAATGGGCTGACAGAAACAGCCGCGGTTGATCAGCCAACGCTTCAATCATTGGGAATGGCGTAACCAGATTCCGATTACCAAGAAGCCGCCGCGGGATGATCCTTGACGGCGGCTTTTTGCATATCGCTTCAACGTTGAATAACTGGAGAGAGTAAAACATCTAACCGTTCAGAAGGAAAAAACGTATGAGAACATTACTCGCTTTAATTTGCAGCTTTGCGCTCGCGTGCGCCGCAGGGGGGGCCCAGGAAAAAAACAAATCGAAGAAGCAAGCCCAGAAGAAAAACCAGGCCCAATCGTCGCAGCACGCAGCCGCTTCTGGTGGACCACAGAAGCAAAAAGGGTCGCAGCAGGGAACGACTGCGCACCACGCGTCTGGGTCGTATTCAGCAAGAGTAGGGAGCACTAAGGGATCTCAGAAGACAAAAGGGCCACAGCGCGTCGACGGCCAGCTTTATCAGTTGGGCGCTCAGACGAAAGGGGAAAAAGCGAAGGGATCACAACAGATCGCAACCGCCGGCGGTGGACCAGAAAAGACAAGGGGGTTGTCACAGCAGAGGGTCACGGCTGGGACATATACAGGGCATGCAACGTATTCTAAAAAGACAAAACAATTGAAAGGCAGCACGACTTCTGCCGCCGCGTTTCAGTCAAGCTCTAAAACATATAAGGCGCATCAGTTCAATCTCCAGACCAAGACACGTCCGGCAACGGTCGCAGGCGTAACGTTTCAGCAAAATAGACGAATTCAGGGAAGCCAAAACTGGCAAGGTCAAAATTATTGGGCGTTCCGGAATTACAGACCTGTGTGGCACGAGCGGAACTGGTGGAACAGCCATTACAACCGCGTCGTTTTCGTATATGGCGGATGGTATTATTGGAATGCGGGCTGGTGGTATCCGGCTTGGGGCTACGCTCCCAATGCGTATTACGCCTATGATGGCCCGATCTACGCGTACAATGGTTTGTCACCCGATCAAGTGATCGCAAATGTGCAGTCCGCGCTGCAACAGCAAGGTTATTATCAGGGGGAAGCGGATGGTCTGCTTGGGCCGCTTACAGGTGCCGCGGTCGCGGATTACCAACGGGATCACGGATTGTATATAACCTCAGCTATTGATCGGCCGACGCTGACATCACTGGGAATGACATAACCTGCGTCCAATTGTCGAGAAGCCGCTGCGGAAGGATTTCCGTGGCGGCTTTTTGCGCACGGGAAAATGAGGATAATCCGTCATCGGCAGAGACGGAGCCTTGTGCTCGCGCTGCGTTTAAGGCAGATAAACGGCCGGAAGTATTAGCGATGGCGACGAGAACTCCCCAATTGATCGCACGCGATCTTTTCCAGTCATTCCGAATCGGCGCTCGGCGGATTGAAGTCTTGCGCGGCATCTCGATCGAGATCGCGCGCAACGAAGCGGTCTTTCTTTCGGGCGCCTCCGGCGCGGGCAAGACGACGCTCCTCTATACGCTGGCCGGGCTGGAGCGCCCTCAAGGGGGGACGGTCGAATTCGAGGGACTCCGGCTTTATAACGGCAGCTCGGCCACTGAAGCGCGTCTTCGGAATGAAAAGATGGGCTTTGTTTTCCAGGGTTACTTTCTATTGCCCGAGCTCACTGCGTTGGAAAACGTGCTGTTGCCAGCAATGATCGGACGGAGGGCGACGACAGACGTCGCTGAAGAGAGCCTGGCCGCCGTCGGTTTGGGTGATCGTCTGCATCACTTGCCCGCAGAACTTTCGGGCGGCGAACAACAGCGCGTCGCCATCGCGCGCGCGTTGATCAACAATCCAGACATCATTTTCGCTGATGAACCAACTGGAAATCTTGATTCGAAAACCGGAGATGCAATTATCGATCTTCTATTGAATCTATCGCGTGCGCGGAACAAAACGTTGCTCGTCGTGACGCACGATGCTCGCCTGGCCGCGCGCGGCGACCGGCAACTGCACATCAAAGACGGCGTGTTGCAATGAGGGAAATGTTAAATCGTTGAAAGAGTTAAATCGTTACAAATGTCTGGCGGCATTAGCCGATTTAACTACGTAACATTTTTACCATTGTGACGCTTTTCATTTTTGCAGCTTGAATTACACGCCTAAACACCGGAGATATTTGTTGCGATTATGAAAACTACTGATGCAACCGTGTTAGATGAACCGAAGACTCACGAGCCTACTGCCGGTGCAGTAGTTGAACCTGCGATCGAAAGTCGTCCGAGCCCGACGACCGGCGTTAAGGAAGCGAAGATCTACATCGACGGGAAATTTTATTCGGAAGCAAATGCCAGGGTCTCTGTCTTGGATCACGCCGGCTTGAAGAGCATCTTAACCGGCTGTGGGATTCGGCGCGCTCGATCTGCCTTGAAATTCCAATGACGATGCGGGACATGACGGAGGCGGTCCTCGATACGATCCGCCAAAATCGCCTGCGTGACGGCTACATTCGGCTGCTGGTCACGCGCGGAGTTGGCAATCTGGGACTAAATCCGGCGCAATGTAAATATCCGAGCGTGATTATCATTGCGGCGACGATCGCTCTCTATCATGAGAGCTTTTATCGAAAGGGATTGACGATCGTGACCTGCGCAACGCGCCGCAGCAATCCGGCTGCGCTTAATCCGGCGGTCAAATCGCTCAATTACCTGAACAATGTAATGGCGCGGATTGAAGCGAACCTGGCTGGGGCGGATGAAGCGCTCATGTTGAACGATGCAGGAAACGTCGCGGAATGCACTGCTGATAACGTTTTTATCATCAAGCGCGGTCAAGTTTTTACACCACCTATCACGGCCGGCGCGCTGCGCGGCATTACCCGCGGGATTGTCTTTGAGATCGCCGGCGAACTCGGCATCAAGATTTCGGAGATAGATATCACGCGCCATGATGTTTTCGTGGCCGACGAATGTTTCCTCACAGGGACTGCCGCGGAGATCGTTCCAGTTGTCAAAGCTGACGGGCGCTTGATCGGAAATGGAAAACCGGGACCAATTACCACGCGCACAATCGCACGATTTCGGGAGATGACGCGTGAAACAGGCACACCGATTTTTGCGGAAAGTTGAGCAGCGCCGGTTCTGAAACAGAAGGTGCTCAGGAAATATTCAGGGTTGAATGTTTCCAAAGTATCGAGGTCTAATTGAGAGAAATGTTGTGCGACGTTTGCAAATGCAATGATGCGACGGTTTTCCTGACGCAGATTCTGGAAGGCAAAATGCAGAAGGTGAATCTCTGCGACGCCTGCTCGAAAGAAAAAGGCGTGCAGGATCCAACCGGTTTCGCACTCGCGGATCTGCTCCTCGGTATCGGCGCAGCGGAGGAAATCGAAAAAGGCGCATGCTACGTCACGTTTGCGGAGGGTTTGAACGTGCTTTTAAAAGCGATGCACAAAGGCACCGAGCATGTAGGCAAACTGCCGGAACGCGCGCATCGTGTCATGCAGCTGAACCACCGGATGCGTGCCTTAACCGAGAACCTGCAGAAAGCAGTCGCGGAAGAAAACTACGAAACGGCAGCTTCGTTGCGCGATCAAATCAAACAACTGCAGGGCGATCTCCCGAATTCGTCATGAAATTTTCCAATGTGCTGGCCACCGCCGGAGAATGGCTGCGTGGTGAAGGGCCTCATCACCAAGTTGTAATCAGCAGCCGGGTCCGACTCGCGCGAAATTTGCGCAGCCGCCCTTTTCCGGGTTGGGCCAAGAAAGCGGAACGCACTTCGATTCTCGAGTTGGTAAGACCGCGCGTCGAAGAACTGCCTGAAATGCAGGATTCGTTCTCCGAAAGCCTGCAGGATCTTTCGGCGCTTGACAGGCAGGTGCTTGTGGAACGCCATCTAATCAGTCGCGAGCACGCCGCCAAGGGCGTCGGCAGCGCGGTGGTGATTAATCGCCGCCAAACCCTTAGCATCATGATCAACGAAGAAGATCATCTGCGCATGCAATCGATTCGCTCCGGCCTCCAGTTGAAACAGGCATTCAAACTCGTCGATAAGATTGACAGCGCGCTAGAGAGCAAACTGGAATTTGCCTACGACCCGCGCCTCGGATACCTGACCGCGTGCCCCACAAATGTGGGCACCGGCATGCGCGCCTCCGCGATGTTGCACTTGCCCGGGCTTGTCTTGAGCGAGCTGATTAACCAGGTCATTCAGGCAGTAAGCAAAATCGGTCTGGCAGTACGTGGTCTTTACGGCGAAGGGACAGAGGCGATGGGCAATCTTTTCCAGATTTCAAACCAGACGACGCTCGGGGAAAGGGAAGACGACATTATTAATCGTCTAAGCAAAGTGATTGAAACAATTATCGAGAAGGAACATGACGCGCGACAGGTTCTGCTCCAGAAAAAGCCAAATACGCTTTCCGATCAGATTGGTCGTGCGTACGGCGTTTTGACTTACGCGCACGCCATGGCTTCGAAGGAAGCGCTCAATTTATTGTCGATCATCAAGCTCGGTGTCGACCTGGGTGCATTTCCCGAAGAGCGGCGCTTCTCTATCGATGAATTGTTCATCGAGACGCAGCCCGCGCATTTACAAAAAACTTCTCAACAGAAGTTAAATGCCGAAGAGCGCGATCATCTGCGCGCCCAGATTATTCGCGAGCGTTTGAAACTCTTTCCCAGACCTGATATTAGTAAGCTGGCGAGGGAGCCGGGCAATGGCTCGGCTAACGGGCCATCGAATAATGAATAATTTCACACCGCGCGCTCAACAGGTTCTGGCGCTTGCTCGCAAGGAAGCCGACCGCTTTAATCACAACTACGTCGGCACCGAACATCTGCTTTTGGGACTCATCAAATTGGGGCAGGGGGTGGCCGTGAACGTCTTGCAGAAGATGGGTCTCGATCTTGAGACCGTGCGCATGGAAGTGGAGAAGCAGGTGGGCTCGGGACCGGAAACGAAGATGGTCGGCAATGTCCCATACACGCCGCGCGTTAAGAAAGTGCTGGCACTCGCCGGGAAGGAAGCCAAGGCACTCAATCACTCGTACGTCGGCACGGAACACATTTTGCTCGGCCTTTTGCGTGAAGGCGAGGGGGTCGCCGCGCGAGTGCTCAAGAGTCTTGAAGTCGATATCGAACGCACGCGCAACGAGATTCTTAAAGAGCTCGATCCAAATTTCACGCCACCCGAATCGGACCAGGAAAGCGGCGAACCGGCGAAAAGAGACGTCAAGACTCCGGCGCTACGCGCATTTGGCCGTGATCTGACCGATCTGGCAAAAAAGAGCGAACTCGATCCGGTTATTGGCAGGCGCAATGAAATCGAGCGCGTAATTCAAGTACTGTGCCGAAGGACGAAAAACAATCCAGTCCTCATCGGTGAAGCAGGCGTTGGCAAAACCGCCATTGCCGAGGGGCTGGCGCAGGAGATTGCAAACGGCAACGTGCCTGAATTATTGCGCGACAAGCGCGTGATCACGCTCGATCTGGCGTTAATGGTAGCGGGAACAAAATACCGGGGCCAGTTCGAAGAGCGCATCAAAGCGGTGATGGACGAAATTCGCCGTTCCAAAAACGTGATCCTTTTCATCGACGAGCTGCATACGATTGTGGGTGCGGGTTCGGCCGAGGGCGCCATGGATGCGTCAAACATCATCAAGCCCGCGCTGAGCCGGGGTGAATTGCAATGCGTCGGCGCGACGACGATGAACGAGTATCGCAAGTACATCGAGAAAGACGCAGCGCTCGAACGGCGTTTCCAAACGATAAAGGTCGATGCCCCCACCGTCGAGGAAGCGATCCAAATCCTGAAAGGTCTGCGCCCGAAATACGAGGCCCATCACAAAGCGAAACTTACGGACGAAGCGCTCGAGACCGCAGTCAGATTTTCCGATCGCTACATCACAGGACGGTTTCTTCCCGACAAGGCGATCGATGTCATGGATGAAGCAGGCGCGCGCGCCCGCATCAACGCCATGACACGGCCGCCTGATGTCAGGGAGATCGAGAAGGAAATCGAAGCGATTCGTCTTGAAAAGGAGGCGGCGATTAAGGCGCAGGATTTTGAAAAAGCAGCCGCGCTTCGCGACAGGGAGAAGCAAACCAAAGAGA
>QHOM01000244.1 GCA_003218785.1 Verrucomicrobiota bacterium | reverse complement strand
TGCATAACCGGTCGCTGTGTTGCTTCCACCAGTCGTGTCCTTCAAGAGCGCTTGCACACCGGCGGCGGTGTTATAGCTGCCGCTCGTGTAGCCATAAAGCGCCTGATATCCACTGGCCGTGTTATTGCTGCCGGTCGAGAAATTATAGTAATCTCCATACATTGCCTCAAAACCGGTGGCGGTATTATTACTGCCAGTGGTGTTGCTATAGAGCGCATTTGCACCGCTGGCGGTGTTGTAATCGCCGTTGTTGTAGTCTAGGGATGCAAAAGCAGTCGCGGTATTGCTGCTGCCGCTCGTGTTGTTAAGGAGCGCAGTGACGCCGCTGGCCGTGTTGCTGTTGCCGTTCGTGTTGGCGTAGAGCGCTGCGGCGCCGATAGCGGTGTTATTGTTACCGACAGTGTTGAACTGGAGCACCTCATCGCCAAAGGCGGTATTATAAGAGCCGCTGGCGTTGGAAACCAGTGTAAGAGAACCGGCCGCCGTGTTGAACGAGCCGGTGTTACTGCTCAGGGAGTCAAAACCAAGGGCAGTGTTTTCAGACCCAGTTGTGTTACTCGCGAGTGCACCATTGCCGACGGCCGTATTCTCTATCCCGCTTGTGTTAGCGACGAGTGCATTGTCACCCAGGAAAGTGGCTGTGCCGTCGCAACCTTCCCTGCAATCCGCCCGAGCCGTCGGCAACATGATCAGTGAGGCCGGGCCGATGGCGAGCGGGATGATGAAAATAAGCCGCCGCCAAGGCGATCGGGCGTGTTTGTTTCCGACCGGAGCAATTGCGTTTGTTAGTTGATTTTGATTTTTCATAGTGGTTTTCCTCTTGCCTGGATGGTTTTGACCTGCGGTTTGATATCTGAAAAAGGTGTTCATAAACTAATTTTTGTTCTGTTGTTGTGGCCTTCTTTGGCTTCTTATCCTCAGAAGCCCTTTCTGGCCTTCACTGAGGTACTAGGGAAATTCTGGCGCGAGGTTACGCGAAAATTTCCGAAATCTTTTTTGTCCTCGCGTAAGAGGCGACTACCTGCGCGGGAAGACTCAGAGATTGCGCTCGCCGCTGCGGGCGCGGCTCCGATGCACTACAACCGCCGTTACCTAATTATTAACGGCGACTTCTGGCGCAGGTTTGTTCACTTCAAGGGCTGCAAACTGCGCGGTGGTCCGAGAATTTCGCGTAGAATGATTATGTAGCGCAGCAAAGCTGGTTCGAGTTGGGGCTGCGTCTCAGCCGTGGATTTCTCGCAGGCGAACAACCTTCGTTGTTGACGCGCATCGCGATGACGGAAAACGTTTCGTTGTGCGAACCGATGAATTATTGACTGCGTTCTTGGAACTAGAGTGCCGCCCGGACTGGACCGCCGAGCGTGACGATCGCATGGCCTGAAACCGCTATGGCGGGCCGGATCCGCTGCAGGGTATAGCTAGGTTATTCCGATGTGAGCACGGGTGGGCAAGCCACGCGTGCCACCTGCCGCCCGCGTCAAGGCTTCCCGAAAACCTTGCCGAACGCGATCCGATTAGCGCCCTTCCCCGACGGATCCTTGGCGGCGAAGATCTGCGCGATCCAGATCGCCTCGTCGTCGGACGGGTCGATGCTAATCCCTGCCGTATCGGTCCCCGTCCCGTAGCAAAGCTTCCCCGTGTTCGAATCTACATAAGGCGCCTCGCCGGCATGGAGGAGCCGGCTGGGGTGGAGATCTGACTCATTGTGGTACCACACGGTGAAACGGACCTCTTGAGGCCTCTTGGCGGTCGCGGACGAGCGGGTATAGACGAGCACCATATCTCCGTACTTGTTCGCCTCGATGCCGGGAAATCCGTAGGCGAAGCGGTCGGTCGGCTTGTCCTCGAGCGAATTATTCAGCCCGAAGGTATGGTCGACCTCCGTCTTGCCGCTCACGGTATTGATGCGGATGGCCCGGATCGCTGGCAGGCAATTCCCCGGGGGATCATTGAAGCAGTCCTGGAACGTGGCGTAGAGCTTCCCGTTCCTGTAGGAGGCGTTCAGGAAGAATTTCCAGGCATCGTGGTCGTCGACCGTGAAGGGCCGGATCGGATAGAGAGTCGGTTTCAGGCTGCCTCCCGCGAGGGCCCACAAGACCACGTAATACTTCGGCCCGAGTTCGTCCTCCAGCTTGGAGATTTGGGCGTCTTTCGCAACAATCTTGTTCACCAGGCCGGCTCTCAGGGCGGGCAAGGCATCGACCAACTGTTGCCGGAGATCTTTGATCTCCGCCCGGAGCTCCGCGATCTTAGCCTTCGTCGCCGCGTCGCCCCCCCTCTGAATGAAGTTGTTCGCGAAGTAGGCATCCGCGGGGTGCCCGGTCGGCGGCGCGCCGTGCATGACGACGGGCTTCACGCCCCTCGCCATGGCCGAGTAGAAGTCCCCGCTCTCGGTTCGATCCGTCACATCATTCTTAGCGTCCACGAACAGCCCGAACGACCTGCCGTCGGGCCGCTTGCCCGGCTTGCTCTTTGCCAAGGCCTCGGCGTCGACAACCATCATGTGGGTGTAGAACGGGCCGCACTGGTTGAAGGTTTGGCCGTGCGCCACGAACGTGGTTTTACAACCTATCCAGTCTTCCGCCTGTTGCTCTGTTTTGGTCGGGAATGTGGGGTCCCGCCGACACACCCCGAGCGTCGCCAGGAAATACTTGGGCGAGATCGCGATGCTCGGATAGTCGGGGCATTCGCCCGAGGTCTTGAACACCTGGTCTTTCGGATTGCCCGTAGGTTCGTTGGATTCGCCGTTGTTCCCTCCGCACCAACTTCATGGCTGGGTAAGTCATAATAGTTTTTGCGTCCCAAGACCCATGCACTAGATTCTTCGCCATGGCGTAGATCCAGAACCGGTTACGGTAGTGGTCGAACGTCACCCGGTGGTCGCCATAGGCGATGATACCATTCCCGCTGAAGCCAGGGGGCAGGCCCGGGGGATAGTTCAACTGTGGGTCGATGTCCGCCTTCACCTTGGAGAACAGCGAGTCGAAGGCGAAGGGATTCGGGAAAGGGTGGCCGGCCTTCGGACCCAGCAGCTTCCCGGCCTTGTCGTAAACGGCTAGCCCGTTGTGGTCGTCGCACACGAGCACATACCTGCTGCCCGCCGCGATGCCGGGGTCAATCCCCCCCAACCCCGCGACGTCTACGAAGGCCGACGTTGCCTGAGGAGTCTGGGGACCGTGAGGCTCCCCTATTACGGGCTCTCCCTTTCCACTAATGGGACTCGATGGCTCCGGGAGATAATCGGGAGTGCCCGGGGTGCCCGGGTTGGCCGCGCTCAGCTCCGCAGCACTCACTGCGAACGGGCCATGGATGGGCAAGGCCCTCTCGGGCACTACTGGCGGTGCCGCCTGCGAGGTATTGCTGTGACTTGCCAGCGTCATTATCGTGGCCAACACAGTCCAAGTGTTCAATGCTCGATGGATCCGGCTTATGCTCTTCGACCTCCATCTGGGTTTGGGTAATCTTGGTAGAGAGATTGCGCTCTCGTATCGGCGAGTACGACGCCGGAGCTGATGGCCGGCCGCCCGGCCGAGAGTCGAAGCCGATACAACGCAAGAAGCGGCCGGTGAAGCCGCGTAACTACAATTCGGAACGAGAAGCAACGCACGCCGGAATGGCGAGTTGATTATCAAACTTCTGATCGATAGAGTTTTAGTGTACATAAATGATTCCTTGTTTTGGCCTTGTTAGGCTTCTTATCCTCAGAAGCCCTTTCTGGCCTTCACTGAGGTACTAGAGAAAATCCGGCGCGAGGTTACGCGAAAAGTTGTGAAAATCGTTAAACCGTTGAACCGTTGAAGCGTTAAACGGTGAAGAGGACCGCGGATGACCCACCTTCGCGTCCGAGCTACGGCGGGCAGGGCGCGGATTTTACGGATCAGGTCAGACGGCAAACACAGAAGGAAACGAAGACAGCGAAGATTCTTGCAGACTGTCTGGAATTCTTTACAGAAGGTAACGAAGGCAAGGAAGGAGGCTTGCATCCCAAGGAACGCAAATTCAAACTTCGTTTTCCTCGCGGCCTTCTGTAGAAGCGTTCACCGATGCATCCACTTGATGAGAAGGCAAACAAACTCAGCTCCCGAAGTGATCGGCGCGGCAATCGAAGTCCACCGGGAGAAGGGCCCAGGGCTGATCGAGTCGACCTACGAGCGATGCACGCTGCGCGAGTTGGAACTGCGCTGATTCCAGCAACGACACAAAAATTGGTTCGCGTGGAATATAAGGGCCTTGTCTTCAATGAGCCGCTGCGCTTTGACCTTCTGGTGGATGAATGCTTGCTGGTCGAGCTAAAAGCAGTCGAGATTTTGCATCCGTCCAGCAAACCGCAGCTCTTCAGCTACATGAAATTGTTGAATATTCCAATCGGGTTGCTGATCAATTTTCATGAGCCGGTTCTCAAAAACGGCATTTCTCGAATGATTTTACCTGGAGCAAATCAGATAGAAAACGAAAGCAAAGATGTCTCGCTTTAGATTTTGGACAGGATCTGGTCCTAGCAAAACACAACCTTTGTTCTATTCATTATCTTCTGTTTAA
>QHOM01000053.1 GCA_003218785.1 Verrucomicrobiota bacterium | reverse complement strand
TCAACGCGCCAGCCTTCGCTCGAGCCAGTGTTATCGCTCGCCATCCGCCAACGCAGCACCGCATTCAAAAGCTCTGGCGGCAGGTTCACTACCGTCGTAATAAAGCCTTCCGAGTTCCCGCTCCACGCTGGACGACCGGCGATCGGACTGCCTCGATCGGTCGCAATCGTACGGTTGTAACCACCACGCTCAAAGCTGCCCCACACAGTGATGTCTTGAAATGTATTTCCGCCGTCCATGCTGAGCTCCAGAACGCCCCCGTCGAAGCCGAGGTTGGGATCCACCTCTGATGCTTCAAGGTTGAAGTTGTGCCGGAATGTCAACCGCACGTAGTAGGATTCCGTGGCGGAAAAGCCTGGCGCATCGAGGTACTTGTCGCTGATAACAGGCGGATCATTGACCCACGCTGCATTAGGTGCCGTATCATAGGGCGGGCGCGGCAATCCAGAATCCGAAGTTTGCCACAAAACGCCATCGGGATCGATCCCATTGATCGCCGTCCAAAAAGGGGGCAGATCCGGTGGGGTCACGTCATCGAACCTCTCATCCAAGATCGTGATCAACTGTCCATTGCAGGGCGGCGGTGTAGGGACCGCCGCGGCAGAAATATCCATTTGGCCCCAGCTATCGTCTTCAGGAGAAACCGACTCACCTGCGTGTTGGGCAATTGCGTGCCAGGAGCCGATTTCCCCTAATGCGGCTATGCCGGCTACAACAAAGAAGAGTGAGCAAAGAACATTCCGCAATCGCGACCGGGTAAATGCGCTTTTTGGATTTGTCATCACAGAGTCCCTGTCCCGCCGTTTTTACCAGAAGTACTTAAGACCGTCAACATTTTCCGGCAGCTTTCACGATGGAGGCCCATGCTCTGTCTCTCTCATAAACTCGACTTGCGAGCCGAGCACGGATCTTAGTTGGTGGCGCAAGGAAATGTCGAGACTTTTTTCTTTCTCTTTCGAGAAACCACGGATCACGCTGACCTGCGAAGCCGCAACCCAAGTGGCGCAGACTTCCGAGTCTGCCGTGGTGCAAGTTTCCAAACCTTCATGGCGTGCCACTTCATGCGGCTTGCCGATTTAGCGCATCGGCATGGGTGTGAATACGGAAATGTTCGCCGAAGGCCTGAGTCGCATCGGTCGAGCGCTTGCAGACGCGACGAGCGACAAGCGGTGAGCCTGCGATAGTTGCTTACATCTGCGCCTGATCGACAATCGCTGCCGCTAGAACGGAGGTCCCCGCCGGCGAGGATCGTCTCACCGGCGGGAATCGAACAGACGGAGCGAAGCGGAATTATTTCAGGGTAATTTCGCGCATGAGCTTACTGCCCATGATTTCGCGAATTTCCAGACGTTTCGTCGCCGTGGCGCGCTGTTGATCGGGTGTCCCCTCGACTTTTCTGGCGATCGGATCGAACTTTTCGCGCGCGTTATCGAGCGCGGCCATGTTTTTCGATTCCACCATGAGCAGGATGTCGAAATCTTGCGGCGTGGCGGCTCCACCCAGCAGGATTTTGTAATCCATGATGAGGTCCTGCTTTTTCGCTTCGTCCAGTGTACCTTTGAAGGTCTTGGCGAGGCCTTTGAGGTATTCATCGCCCATCCCGTACTTGGCTTTGACCATCGTTATTGTCCAAACGGGCCCTTCGGTGTAGGGCGCGTCACTTTGCGCCCGGCAAAGGCAGCTGAAGGCAGCGGATAGCGCGATGCTGGCAATGAGAATGAGGGATTTATTCATATTGATTTGTTTTTATCTTTCTATTGTTTGCTGCTTTTGATTGCCCATAATTGACCCAAGCAGCTAGCGACAATGATGATAACTCGACTTGGGGTCAATAGAATTCGTGCGGCAAATTTGCAGTGCGCATCTAGAATCATCAATTGCGCTCGCGATGGCGAAGCCAAACGCCGAGAAAGTCTTAGCAACGATTGAGGACCTGTAATCGAATGCAAGTCCGCAACTGGAAATATCTCTGATTGCTACTGCGGCCCAAAATCGACAACAACACGGGATGAAGATGCAACCTGATTTCGAGATTCGTGCGGCGGGGGTGGAAGATGTGCCGATCATCCTGGATCTGATTCGCGAGTTGGCAACTTATGAACGGGCGCCAAAGGAGGTCGTCGCGACGGAAGAACAGCTTGTCGAAGTTCTATTTGGGAAACGACCAGCTGCGGAAGTTCTTCTTGCGTTTGAGGGAAAAGCGCCGGTTGGCTTCGCAGTTTTCTTTCACAACTTTTCCACGTGGCTCGGGCGACCGGGCCTTTATCTCGAAGACTTGTTCATCAAGCCAGAGAGACGCGGAAAAGGTTATGGCCGCGCATTGCTTGTCGATCTTGCCAAGATTGCGCTGGAGCGCGGCTGCGGCCGGATGGAATGGGCTGTGCTCGATTGGAACGAACCTGCGATCAAGTTTTATCGCGCTCTGGGCGCAAAGCCGATGGAGGAATGGACCGTATTCCGGTTGACGCGTGATGGGATCGCGAAGCTAGCGCAGTCCGAATCCCCTTTGCCGAGGGAAGAATGACTGCACGCGGGACAAAGATCGAGGATTACGCATTTCTCAGTGACACGCAAACGGGTGCGCTGGTGAGTCGCGATGGCTGCGTGGATTGGCTTTGCTTTCCGCGATTCGATTCGCCGGCGTGTTTTGCGTCGCTGCTCGGCGCCAGAGAAAATGGCCGTTGGTTTTTCCATCCCGATGAGGAGGTCGAGAGAACGCGCCGTCGGTATCGAGACGAGACGCTCGTTCTGGAGACAGAAATTGAAACGAAAAGCGGCGCCGTGCGCCTGATCGATTTCATGCCGCCGCGCGGCGAGAACCCGGACATCATTCGAATCGTCGAAGGTCTGCGCGGCAAAATGTCGATGCACATGGAGCTGATCATCCGCTTCGACTACGGACAGATCGTTCCATGGGTGCGAAAGCGTCACGACGGGCTAGAGGCGATTGCGGGACCTGACGGTTTGATCTTACGGACCCCGATTGAAACGTGCGGCAAAGATTTAACCACCGTGGCGGAGTTTAGCGTGGCGAAAGGGGATCGCGTCCCGTTTGTGCTCACCTGGTTCGCTTCTCATGCAAAACCGCCCAGAAAAGTAAACGCCGAGCACGCATTGCGCGACACCGAAAAATATTGGAGAGACTGGTCGAGCCAATTTCAAAGCAAAGGTGAATGGCGCGATGCGGTTATGCGTTCGCTGATCACCCTTAAAGGATTAACCTATGCCCCGACAGGCGGCTTGGTTGCCGCACTCACGACTTCGTTACCGGAGGAAATAGGAGGCGTTCGCAACTGGGATTATCGCTTTTGCTGGCTACGGGACGCGGCTCTTATTTTGCTCGCCTTGCTGCGATCGGGTTATCGCGAAGAAGCCAAATCCTGGCGCCAATGGCTTCTACGCGCCATCGCGGGCAGCCCAGCGCAGATGCAGGCAATCTATGGCGTGCGGGGCGAACGCCGCCTCGAAGAGTTTGAGATTCCTTGGTTGTCAGGCTACGAAAAATCCAAACCGGTCCGCATCGGCAACGCCGCTTCTAATCAATTTCAGCTCGACGTTTATGGAGAAATCTTGGCCGCCATTTGGCAGGCAGATCGCGCTGGACTCAAACTGGAGGAGCCGGATTGGGCTCTGATGGTCGCGTTGATGAAATTCCTAGAATCAAACTGGCACAAACCAGACGAAGGAATTTGGGAAGTGCGTGGCGGGCGCAAACATTTTACGCACTCGAAAATGATGGCTTGGGTCGCGTTCGACAGGGCGGTCAAATTGGTTGAGGAATGTGGCTGCGCGGCAAATGAACACATCAGTCGGTGGCAAAAGCTTCGCGATCAGATTCACGCGGAAGTGTGCGAACGCGGGTACAACACCCGCAAGAAAGCGTTCACGCAGTTTTACGGCTCTGATGCGCTCGATGCGAGTCTGCTTACGATGCCGCTCACCGGCTTTCTACCAGCGGCTGACGAGCGTGTCCGCAGCACCATCGAGGCCATCGAACGCGAGCTTGTGCAGGAGGGCTTCGTGCTTCGCTATCGGCCCCAGGAAGAAAATGTCGATGGATTGCCGGGCCGCGAAGGCGTTTTTCTGCCGTGCTCATTCTGGCTGGCCGATTGTTTGCATCTCCTCGACCGAAAGAAAGAAGCGCGGGAATTATTCGAGCGCCTGCTCAATGTCCGAAATGATCTCGGACTGCTTTCCGAAGAATACGATCCGCGTGAGAAACGTCAGCTCGGGAATGTTCCCCAAGCAGTTTCACACGTAGCCGTCATTAGCGCCGCTCGTATCTTGGGCGACAACAAAGGCAATGCCTCGTCCAAATCATTGGACTCGCGCGTCGGTGGAGGAGACGAGACGCCGGACTAAATCCTCAATGGTAACGATCCCACGGAGCTTTCTTTTTTCATCCAGCACAGCAGCCAAACCAAGACGCGCGGTGCGCAAACGTTGGACAACTCGATAAGCTGGCTCCTCCTCGCTGGTCATTACGATGCGCCGCATATAATCGCTTAACGGTCTGGCGCCGTTTTGTTCGACCAGAACATCGAGGACGTTAATCAATCCACTCGGCTGACCTTCCGGCGTGATCACAGGCAGACGCTCGAGACCTGAGGAAGCGCTAAGCTCGAGCGCTTCTTGCGTTGAGGTGCTCGGCCGGACCGCGACGACTTTCGGCAAAGGCACCATCACGTCGCGAACTTTGACGCCGCGAAAGTCAACCACGCTGTGAATCATCGCGCGCTCGGTAGCGGTGAGAGAACCTTCCCGCTCACTTTGCGTTGTGATCTGCTTTAGCTCTTCGCGCGCGGCAAAAAGCCGAGCACGTTTCGCCGCGCGACCCGGCAGCAGCAGCCGGCCCAGCCACGCACCGAGTTCGAGCAGTGGTGAAAACAGGATCGACGCGAATTCGAGCACGCCAGCAAGCCGAGCCAAAGCGCGAAAGGGAAATCGCCGGAAAAGCGATTTCGGAAGAACTGAGAGCAAAAATAGATAGACCGGAAGCGCGATCGCCAACGCAAAGAAAAATCCAGCGTATCCGAACGATCCAACCAGTTGGCGCGTCAGCAAGAGCAGACCGACGATATCGGCTGCATTCGTGAAGAGCAAGACGGTCACGAGCAACCGTTCCGGATGTTTTAGCAAGCGATTCAACTTCAAGGCTGCTGGTACGCGACGTTTCACATTTTGCCGCAACCGCACTGGATCGATCGAAAGCAGCCCGCTCTCGATCCCGTTGAAGAAAAACGAAACAATCCAGCAACAAAAAATCGCAAATGTGATCATCAGCTTGCAGTGCTGCCGTCGCCCGATGTTTCATCAACCACCGCAGCGGTTGTTTTTTCCAAGAGGAGCTCCTCGATCCGTTTCCGCCCGCTGCGGCGCACGGTAACCGTGAGCCGTGGAATTTCGAGCTGGGTCCCAGAAGGAGGGAAGTAACCGAGCCGGGTAAAAACGAACCCGCCAATCGTGTCGATTCCTTCTGCCTCAATTTGGAAACCGAGATGTTCGCTCAAATCGTCGAGGCGCGCATTTCCGCTGACAAGAAATTTCCCGTCCTCGAGCGGCTCGATGTAAGACTCGACGTCTCCTCGCGGAACCGCCTCGCTAAGAATTTCCTCGACGATGTCCCCCATCGTGATGACTCCTTCGGTTCCACCAAATTCGTCAAGCACGATCGCCAGCCCCTGGGTATGGGTTAGGAATAGCTTCAACAATTCCAGCGCACGCATCGTCTCCGGCACGAAGGATGGAGCGATTAATTCTTCCGTGTAATGGTCGGAGGGATCCATCAGGAACATTTTTACATCGATGATCCCGAGAATTTGATCGGGCGTATCGGCATAAACGGGGACACGGCGGTGACGCTTCTCCTGCAAACGCGCGATCACTTCCTCATTCGTCAAATCATCTGGCAGCATGAAGCTGTCAACGCGCGGCGTCATACAATCCTTTGCCGTTTTATCGCCCAGTTTGATGATTTCCTGGATCATTTCGGCTTCGCCTTCATATAACGTGCCTTCCTCCTCACCCATCTCAACCAGTGTCCCCCACTCCTCGTCGCTCAAGCGCGGACGAGTGCGCAGATGTGATGGGGTGAGAAGATCGACAACAAAAGCGCTGACGGTCTCGAGTCCGTGGCCGATGCGGTCAAGCAAAGGCATCGATATCTGCAACGCGAAGGCACCGATCGCTGAAAGTGGATAAGGCGCTGAAAGCGCCAGGAGTTTTGGAATTAGATCGCAAAGTAACACGACAATTGCGAAAATCACGATTCCAGCTACCCACTGCGGAATGCGCCCTGCCAACGGACCTTCCCACAAAAAGAAGAGACACAACACCACTAAGAGAACATTTACCAGGCCGTCGCCCAGGAGCAGAACATTAAGAACGCGACGCGGATTTTCTCGGAAAAACTGGATGAATTTCGTAAGGCCAGCATGATGTGCTTCCAGGCGACGCAATTGATGCGGCTTAAGCGAGAAGAGCGCCGTCTCCACTCCGGAAAAAAGCGCGGAACAGATGATCAAAATTGAAATAACAACCAGCAGAATGGCCAAGGCCGCGGCTGTCATCTTCTATGGTGGCACAGCCATGCTGGCTGCGAGAATTCATCCGCCTCAGGCGGGCGGCCTTGTTCCTCGGAGAAGCTGATGCGTGCTGGTTTGCTCATTATCTGAGCCGCGAGCAAATTAAGCCCTTCATGAACAAAGGCGAGAGGATTTCGCAGTTGGTGGCCGAGTTGGACGGTGAAGATGTCGATCTCTCCCAGACAGACGTCGCAAAGCACCCCTTTTATCGCGCGTTTTTTCACTGCTGGAACGAGCAACGTTATTATGAAGCGCACGATGTTCTCGAGCAGCTTTGGCTGAAAGAAACGAATTCGCGCGACGCGAATTTCTTCAAAGGGCTGATCCAGGCAGCGGGCGCCTTCGTTCATCTGCAAAAGAGGTTCGAACATCCATCGCACGCGAAACACAGCAGACGCTTGCCGCCAGCCGTGCGTTTGTTTCAGCTCGCGGAAAAGAACCTGTCGATATTCGCCCCGCGACATCATGGATTGGATGTCGCCGCGCTCTGTGAGCTCCTGCACGAATTCGCCGATAAAATCGTTGTGTCCGAATACAAAACTAATCCGTGGTCACCGGAAACCGCGCCGAAACTGACTTTACTGTAGTGGCGGGCGTGTCGCTGGCGTACTAAAAGGTCGCAGCCGGCACGGCTGCCTAAACCCGTCGCCCTAACTCGTAAAGATTAATTTTGCGCCCGCAATAATCAGGACCGTGGCCAGCAGAAGCGAAATGGTGCGAACCGGAAAATGGCGGCTGCCAAGATGGGAGCCAAGCGTGCCGCCAATAATCGCAGCGACGGCGAGAACAAGGCCCAGCGATGGAATGGAATGCACTGCTGTAAAATAGCCGGTCAGTCCGGCGATCGAATTGACCAGAATGAACAGGGCTGAAACCGCGGCCGCCTGACGAATGTGCGCCCAACGGCAAAGTAGTAGAAGTGGTGTGAGAAATATTCCGCCGCCCGTTCCGGTCAGCCCGGAAAGAAATCCGAGGCCGGCCCCGACGCTGATGGCTGTCGGTTTGGACGGGGTGCGAAGGTTTGCCGGATCATTACGCCGAAAGATCAAGCGCAAGGCCGAGAAAATGAGCACGAGCCCAATCAAGATTCTCAAGATGGAAGCGGACGGTTGTAAGTGGCCGCCAAAATACGCGGTCGGAATTGAAAGCAGAGCAAATGGCCAGAATAATTTCCATGCGAAATGTCCCGCGCGCCAAAATTGAAACGCGCCAATGGACGCAACGAGAATGTTAAGCGCCAGCGCGGTTGGTCTGATGACGGTTGGGGCGATCCCCCAAAGCGTCATCACTGCGATATAACCCGATGCTCCCGCATGACCGACAGACGAGTAGAGAAACGCGATGAGACCGATAGCGAGAAAAAGCAAAATGAGATGAGTGTCGTCCATGTCGATCTTTCGCGACGCAACTTTGCAAGTTGCGCTGTGGCGATTTCGCAAGTTAGAAACTTGCGCCACATAATGACAAGTCACTTCCGCTTTGGGATTCTCGCGCTAACGTGGTTAGTGACATCCACACACGCTGTCGCTGAACCAAGGCCCGCAGCTTCAGGGCGCACGAACCGGCTGGCGCAAGAAAAATCGCCCTATCTTCTCCAGCACGCCCATAATCCCGTCGATTGGTATCCGTGGGGCGAAGAAGCCTTCGCCAAAGCACGTCGCGAAAACAAACCGATCTTCCTGTCGGTTGGCTATTCCACGTGCCACTGGTGCCACGTCATGGCCCACGAATCCTTTGAAAGCGAAGAAGTGGCCGCCATCATGAATCGCGAATTTGTGAACATCAAAGTCGACCGTGAAGAGCGTCCCGATGTCGACCGCGTCTACATGACTTTTGTGCAGGCGACGACCGGCGGTGGCGGTTGGCCAATGAGCGTTTGGTTGACGCCGGACTTAAAACCGTTCGTTGGCGGAACGTACTTTCCACCGGAGGACCGATATGGTCAGCCTGGCTTCAAGAAAGTGCTCGAACGGATTGCGACAGCCTGGAAAGAAAATCACGACAAGATTGTCGAGCAGGGAGCTAACATCGTTGCGGCGCTGCGCGAATCTCAGTCAGCCGCAACGGCTGAAGGCAAGATCGATGCGGCAAGCTTAGACGCTGCTTACAAGCAGCTGGACAGCAGTTACGATCCAAGGGAAGGCGGCTTTGGCAACGCGCCGAAATTCCCCCGGCCAGTGACGCTCAATTTTCTAACGCGATTCTACGGGCGCGATCCCAAGAGCGAATCCGGTAAACAGGCGCTCGAAATGACTCTGTTCACTCTGCGCAAAATGGCCGCCGGCGGAATGCACGATCATCTCGGCGGCGGTTTTCATCGTTACTCAGTCGATCGTTACTGGCACGTGCCGCATTTCGAAAAAATGCTGTACGATCAAGCGCAACTCGCCACCGCTTATCTCGACGCCTTTCAAATCACGCACGATCGACAATACGAATTAGTCGCGCGCGACATTCTTGATTATGTCGCTCGCGACATGACATCGAAGGAAGGCGGCTTTTTCTCCGCCGAAGATGCCGATAGCCCCGTTGTAGCCGGGATCGGCGATCCCGGCCCAAAGAAGAATGCCGAAGGGGCATTCTACATCTGGCCGAAAAAAGAGATCGATGCCGCGCTCGGTGATGCCGCGGAGATTTTCGATTTCCATTACGGCGTGCAATCACATGGAAATGCGCCTGAAGGAAGCGATCCGCAGGACGAATTCCGTGGCAAGAATGTTTTGATCGAGCGGCACACGATTGCCGAGACAGCGAAACAATTTAAAGAGAGCGAAGACGCGGTTCGACAATCGCTCGCGCGCAGCCGCGAAATCTTATTCGCGATCCGCGCCAAGCGGCCGCGACCGCATCTCGATGACAAGATCATTGCCGCGTGGAACGGCTTGATGATCTCTGCGTACGCCCGCGCCGCGCAAGCGCTCGACGAACCGCGTTACTTTGAAATTGCAGTACACGCAGCGAAATTTCTGCAAGCAAACTTGTACGATTCGTCGCGCAACATCTTGTATCGCAATTACCGGGAAGGCCGCAGCGACATTGAAGCTTTCGCCGACGATTACGCGTTCGTTATCCAGGGCCTTCTCGATCTTTACGAAGCCTCCTTCGATGTTGAGTGGCTGAAGTTCGCGATCCAATTGCAGGAGACGCAGGACCGCTTGTTTTTTGACGAGAAGAACGGCGGGTATTTCAGCACGAGCGGCAAAGATCAGAGCGTTTTCCTCCGAATGAAAGACGATAACGACGGCGCGGAGCCCGCTGCAAGCTCCGTCGCGGCGCTGAATCTGCTTCGGCTGGCGCAATTTCGCGACGACAGAGAAATGGAAGATCGGGCGAAGAAAACGATCTACGCATTTACGCCGACGCTTTCACATTTTGCGAGCGCCATGCCGCAAATGCTGGTCGCGCTCGATTATTCGTTAAGCAAACCGCGCCAGATCGTGATCGCCGGGAAGAAGGATGCGCCGGATACGAAGGCGCTGCTCAAAGAGGTGCATCGCCATTTTCTTCCAAAGACGATCGTGCTTCTGGCGGACGGCGCTGAAGGTCAGAAATATCTCGCCGAGAAAAACGAAGCGATCCGTGCCATGTCGTTAGTTGATGGAAAGCCAGCCACCTACGTGTGCGAAAATTTCACCTGCAAAGCGCCCGTGACGGAGCCGCAAGCGCTGGCGGAACTTCTCAACAAATAAGCAAGCAGCATTCAGCGACCGGGTGAAACCGCTGATCGCTGTCTAGAGGAAATCAGTGAGCTGATACAAGAGTACCAGCGCGGTGGCAGCTGCTGCAGTGCGGTTCTCCACGCTCAACTTGCTGAAAATATGCTCGACGTGCTTGCAGATCGTCCGCGTGGACGCGCCAAGAATGACGCCGATGTCGTGGTTGCTTTTGCCCACGGCAACCCATCGAAGCACCTCGGCTTCGCGCGGTGTGAGGCCGAGTGAAAT
>QHOM01000239.1 GCA_003218785.1 Verrucomicrobiota bacterium | reverse complement strand
GCGGCGTGAAGCCGGGCACGGACACAGTCGTCTATTGTCGTATCGGCGAGCGGTCCAGTCACACCTGGTTTGTGCTTACCTATCTGCTCGGGCTGGATAACGTGCGTAATTACGACGGCTCATGGACCGAATGGGGCAACAAAGTCGGCGCGCCGATCGAAAAGAGCGCGTAGACATTCTTCCTCTTGTAGATGTATCCACAAAAGCTAGACAAGATCATCAATCTCTTCGAAACGCTGCCGGAAGATGAGCGGCGCGAGACGCTCGTTTCCTATGCGGACAATGCGAAGAAGCAGGAGCCGCGCGAAGGCGAGAATTTCGACCTCGTCGATGTTCGTAAAGATGAAGAATGTATGGACACGGTCGGCGTTTATCTCCACGTCGATGAAGACGGCAAGGCGCAGATTCGCATGACGCTTGGTCCGGAAGTGCAGACGCTTACCCGCTCCATGACGGCAATTCTTTGCAAAGGCCTCGAAGGCTCGACGCCAAAGGAGATTCTCGATCTTGCGAGCGATTTCGTGACGCGCATCGTCGGCGCGGAACTGGTGCGCATTCGCAGCCAGACGATTTATTACGTGCTCACGCGCATCAAAAGCATTTGTAAGGTTTATCTCGACCGCCAGCGCATGGCGCAAGTGGCGTAGCACGGCCGTCTCGGCTGTGGGCCGGCGGACATCTTGTCTGCGGAATCGTAATCAGCAGGCGAGAGGCCTACTTTCCCCGCGGGCTCGCCGCAGCGAGTCCGTCCCGTGGCGGACAGGATGCCTGTGCCACGATTCCCGCGTGACGTTCGCTTGATTTCGTTTACTGTCCGCGCTGCGCAGATGCCGCGGAATAACGAGCTCAAGAAAATTCTGCTTATCGGCTCCGGTCCAATCGTGATCGGGCAGGGCTGCGAATTTGATTATTCCGGCGTGCAAGCGTGCAAGGCGCTGCGCGAAGAAGCTTATCAGGTCGTGCTGGTGAATTCGAACCCGGCCACGATCATGACCGACCCCGAGTTTGCCGATCGCACGTATATCGAGCCGATCACTGCTGAAGTGATCGAGGCGATCATGGAACGCGAAAAACCGGACGCGATTTTGCCGACTCTGGGTGGGCAAACCGCGCTCAATGCCGCGATGGAGTTGAACCGCAACGGCGCGCTGGCGCGGCACGGCGTGAAATTGATCGGCGCAAACGCACAGGCGATCGCCAAAGGCGAAGACCGGCAATTGTTTAAAGAAGCGATGTTGCGCATCGGGCTTGAAGTTCCGCGCTCGGGCGTGGCGCGTTCATTGGGAGAAGTCGACCGAATCGTCGATGAAATAGGAACCTTTCCGCTCATCATTCGGCCTGCATTCACTCTTGGAGGGACGGGCGGCGGCATCGCTTACAATCGGGAAGAGCTCGATGTGATCGTTGCGCGCGGTCTCGATCTTTCGCCCGTCCGCGAAGTGTTGATCGAAGAATCGCTGGTCGGCTGGAAAGAATTCGAGATGGAAGTGATGCGTGACCGCATGGACAACTGCGTGGTCGTCTGTTCCATCGAGAATTTCGATCCGATGGGCGTGCACACCGGCGACTCGATCACCGTCGCCCCCGCGCAAACGCTGACCGATAAAGAATACCAGATGATGCGCGATGCCGCCTTCGCCGTCATTCGCGAGATTGGCGTCGAGACGGGCGGCTCGAATATTCAGTTTGCTGTTAATCCCGATAACGGCCGGATGATCGTAATCGAGATGAATCCACGCGTGTCGCGCTCGAGCGCGCTGGCATCAAAGGCGACAGGGTTCCCCATTGCGAAGATTGCAGCCAAACTGGCCGTCGGTTACACGCTCGACGAAATCAAAAACGATATCACGCGCGAGACACCAGCATGCTTCGAGCCGACAATCGATTACTGCGTCGTCAAAGTGCCGCGGTTCACATTCGAAAAATTTCCGCAAGCCGACGCAACCCTTACGACGCGGATGAAAAGCGTCGGCGAGGCGATGGCGATTGGGCGCACATTCAAGGAAGCGTTGCAAAAAGCGCTGCGCAGTTTGGAGATCAAACGCTTCGGTCTGTGCGGCGACGGCGCGGATAAACGTGTCGATCCTGAAACGTTGCGGCTGAAACTCTCGATCCCGAACGCCGGGCGAATTTTTTATCTCGCGCAAGCATTTCAAAATGGAATGTCGATCGATGAAGTGTTCGAGCTCTCTAAAATCGACAACTGGTTTTTGCGCAACGTGGAGCAAATTGTGGCGGAAGCGCACACATTAGGCCGGAGCACAGGCATCGTGCCTGTGGGGCCGGCGGGCGTCTCGCCTGCCGAAGCGGGTAACGCGCTGGAAGTGTCTGTCCCCCAATTCCGCGCCATGGATCCACACGGTGAGATCGTAAAACGCCGGCGCAACCTTCCACACTGGGAACAAAAAGACGCCACGTATTTTATCACTTTCCGGTTGGCCGATGCTGTCCCGCAGGATGTGCTGCGGCAATGGAAAGAAGAATTGAAAACATGGCGAAAATTCCATCCAGAACCTTGGGATGAAAAAACCGCAGCCGAATATCGAAAACGATTTTTGCAAGTGCGGGAAGACTGGCTTGATCAGAGCCATGGAAGCTGCGTTTTGCGCGACCTGGTCATCCGTTAAACGAAATCGTGCGGTCTTGGAAAAGTTACACTGCGCGCCAGATTAACAAGGCGCTGGACCGTTCGGGAACGCTTTGGATGCAAGAGAGCTTTGACCGTGTCGTGCGCGATTGGGATTCGCTCGTGCGTTGCCGGGCCTACGTCGCAAGAAATCCTGAGAAAGCGCGGCTGCGCTCTAACGAGTTCATTTTATCAACAGACGAAAAGCTGCGGAACATAGACTTGCAGTCTGTGCGCCCAGCGGGTTTGCAACCCGCTGAACCTGGGACAGCCCAACCCGCCGAGTCTCAAACGGCTCAAACCGCTGAATGGGGAACAGCGAAGTGCAACTCCGCTGGGCGCACAGGGCACAGCCCTATGTTCCAGCGCACAGGACACAGCCAATTGCTCCGCGCCAAGAAGCTTGGTTTTTCCGACCGACAACTGGCGTTCGCCGCGGCGAAGAGCGAAAGTGAAATTCGCGCGCAACGAAAATCCGCAGGCATTCTCCCCACTTACCGCCTGGTCGATACGTGCGCGGCAGAGTTCGAAGCTTACACGCCGTATTATTACTCCACGTACGGTGACGAGAATGAGCGGCGCGAGAGCGGCAAGCGCAAGATAATGATCCTGGGGGGCGGGCCGAACCGTATCGGCCAGGGAATTGAGTTCGATTACTGCTGCGTGCACGCCGCCTTTGCGCTGCGCGAGCTCGGATTCGAAACGATCATGGTCAATTCGAATCCGGAGACGGTCTCGACCGATTACGACACGAGCGACAAACTTTACTTTGAGCCGCTCACTCTCGAGGACGTGCTCAACATTTACGATCAGGAAAAACCGGAGGGCGTATTCGTTCAATTCGGCGGTCAAACGCCGCTCAATCTCGCCGACGGCTTGAAGGCAGCCGGCGTGCCCATTCTCGGGACACAACCCGAAAGCATCGAGACTGCGGAGGATCGACAATTATTCGCGGCCATGCTCGACAAACTTGGCTTGCGGCAAACTCCCAGCGGCTCCGCGATCACTACCGATGAAGCCGTCGCGGTTGCGAACAAAATTGGTTATCCTGTTTTGGTGCGGCCCTCTTTTGTCCTCGGCGGGCGCGCCATGGAGCTTGTCTACAATGAGGAAGATCTTCGGCGCTACATGACGAGTGCAATTGACGTCACGCCTGACCGTCCGGTGTTGGTGGACCGTTTTCTCGAAGACGCAATCGAGGTCGATGTCGATTGCATTTCCGACGGCGAAACGACCGTGATCGGCGCGATTATGGAGCACATCGAGGAAGCGGGCATTCACAGCGGCGACAGCGCGTGCGTGATCCCGACGTTCTCGCTTTCGCAAAAAGTTCTCAACGAGATTGCCGCGGCAACAAAAGCAATGGCACGCGAATTAAATGTGCGCGGCTTGATGAATGTGCAATTCGCCGTGAAAGGCGACGAGGTTTACGTCCTTGAAGCTAATCCGCGTGCCTCGCGCACTATTCCGTTTGTGAGCAAGGCAATCGGCGTCCCGCTGGCCAAACTCGCCGCCAAAGTGATGACCGGAAAATCATTGCGTGAACTCGGATTCACGAAGCAGGTCATGCCGAAACATTTCTCCGTGAAGGAAGCCGTTTTTCCGTTCCTGCGCTACGAGGGAGTGGATATTTCGCTTGGTCCGGAAATGAAATCGACTGGCGAAGTCATGGGAATGGATGTCGATCTTGGTCTCGCCTATGCAAAATCGCAGATGGCCGCGCCGCCGCCGCTGCCGACTGGCGGAAACGTTTTCGTCAGCGTGAAAGACAGCGACAAACAAGCCGTTGTGCCGGTTGTGCGAGAATTTGTGAAGCTGGGGTTCGGTATTATCGCCACTGCGGGCACGTTCGCAGTTTTGGCGGCAGCGAAAATTCCCGTAACAAGAGTTTTCAAATTGCGCGAGGGCCGCCCGAACGTTCTTGACCGGGTGAAGAATGGCGACATCAATTTCATCATTAACACCCCCAGCGGAAAAATTCCGCGCGAGGACGAGGTGCGCATTCGCAATGCCTCTCTCGCGCAACGAATTCCGATCATGACCACCGTACGCGCCGCGCAGGCGAGCGCGAATGGAATCCGCTCATTGCAAAAACGCAAAGTGCGCGTGCGCAGTTTGCAGGAATATCACGCCGAGACGCTGTAGCCCCCGAAAGCTTTCGGGGTGCCGGCTGCATCATTTATCCCAGCAGGCGACACGCCTGCCTCTACAGTACGCCCGTGACAGCGCACCGTGTTCGTGTCACTTGTCAGAATGAAATTGTCGATCTTAGCCGGATTGCTGACTGCACTCGTCGCAGCGGCAGTCGCTGAAGAAAACAAGGAAACCTCTCCAATGAACCCATCAAGCGAAGTGGCCGTGATCAAAACCAACGAAGGCGAAATGGTCATCGAATTTTGGTCCGATGCCGCTCCGAAAACAGTAGAAAATTTTAAGAAACTTGCCCGCTCGGGATTTTACGACGGCACAACTTTTCATCGCATCGTCAAGGGATTCATGATTCAAGGCGGCGATCCGAATTCGAAAGATCCAGCGAAAGAGAACAGCTTTGGACAAGGCGGGCCCGGCTACAAAATCAAAGCTGAATTCAACAATCACTCACACGAGCGCGGCGTGATCTCGATGGCGCGTGGGCCCGATCCGGATTCGGCCGGTTCCCAATTCTTCATCTGTCTCGCGCCTGTTCCGCGGCTCGATGGGCAATACACGACTTTCGGTAAATTGATCAAAGGCGACGACGTGCTGGAAAAAATCGGCGACACTCCAGTGACGAGAAACAGCATGGGCGAAAACAGCAAGCCGACCAAACGTGTGGTGATCGAGAGCGTCAAGATCGTGCCTGCGAATTCCGTGAAATAGTTCTACGACGAAGATCATTAAAGCCACGAAGGAGAAA
>QHOM01000052.1 GCA_003218785.1 Verrucomicrobiota bacterium | reverse complement strand
GATGCCGCTAAGGGCGACGCATATTCCGCCGAGCAAACTGCCAATCAAGAGGCTCTTTACAAGCAGCGACAGGAATCAGAACGACAACGGGTGGAGGAACGAGAAAAGTATTGGAGCGAACATGCAACCCCGGCACCGCAACAACAGCAATCCCAGCAACAGCCAGCTCCGCAATCCCCAAAAGGATCATCTTCCGGTATGGATGGAACTGCACTTGATAGACCGGCCTCTGGCCAGTCCGCCGGACCAATATCCCCGCAGTTTTTGGCGTCGGAGTATACAAGAAGTGAGATCAACGCGGACGAACTGTATAAGGGGTGAAGGTTCGGCATGAGCGGGACTATTAAAAGCATCTTCAAGTCGGGAGAAAAGGCTGTCGTCGAACTCGTCATACCCCATTTTGGTGGAACGGGAACAGTGATTTGGATGTGCTGTTATTTCAATAACTCACGCGAAGTGGCGTGGAAGCACACAGGAGATCCTATCGCTGTGACCGGAACGGTAGCACGCATGAGCGGTAACACGCTCATAATCGCGGATTGTCACCTTTGATGATGCGCTTCACTGCTCCGCCGTCGAGATGATTGCGTGCGCGATGCAGGGTTCGAACCTGCGACTTGTTACCGCGGCGACCGCTCAAGAAATCTAGCGTTGTGGAGGTTGCCGGCCTTGTAATTTTTGATTTCTAACTTCTAATTGCTATCGCCACGCGCGCGATTAGCTCAGTGGTAGAGCACTTGCTTCACACGCAAGGGGTCGCTGGTTCGAAACCAGCATCGCGCATTCTTTATGGGCTGACGCTTGCCCTACAACGCGTGGCATTTTATTTAAGAGACATGTCCGAACACAAAATTACTCTCACCTGGAAGCGCGGCGATACGCCGTTCGAATATCAGAAATATTCACGCGATCACACCTGGAAGTTTGATGGCGGGCACGAAATGCAAGCATCAGCTGCTACGGCTTACCTGGGCAATCCAAAACTTGTCGATCCGGAGGAGGCATTTGTGGCGTCGCTCTCGAGCTGCCAAATGCTCACGTTCCTTGCCGTGGCGGCAAAGAAGAAGTTCGTGCTCGACGAATATGTCGATGAAGCCGTCGGCCACATGGAAAAAAATGCGGAAGGCAGATTGGCGATTACGCGCGTGACGTTAAGGCCGCGGCTCAAATTCTCCGGTGATAAACAGCCCACGCCCGAAGAGATCGACGAGATGAATCACATGGCGCACGAGCAGTGTTTCATCGCCAATTCTGTAAAGACCGAAATCACAATCGAAACGCAAACGTAAGCGCGGATAACGCGAACAACGCAGAGACTGTAGAGGCAGGCGTGTCGCCTGCGGAGTTTAGAAAATGCGGCTGGCACAGCCGCCACTACAGAATTGTCTGCCTTGCATCTGTCTAATCTGCGTTAATCTGTGGCCGAAATAATGAGCGCACCATCCGACTCTCAGCGCCCGCCTTCGCAGAGCTACGGCGCGGCGAGTTCGCCGCAGCGAATCCGTCCCGTGGCGGACATGGAAAAAATCGTCAGCTTGTGTAAGCGGCGCGGATTCATTTTCCAATCGAGCGAAATTTACGGCGGCCTCAACGGCGCCTGGGATTACGGACCGCTTGGCGTCGAATTGAAACGCAACCTCAAGAATTATTGGTGGCGCGTGATGGTGCATGAGCGTGACGACGTCGTGGGCATGGATGGATCGATTCTAACGCACCCCGCTGTGCTAAAGGCGTCAGGACACGTCGAAGGATTTTCTGATCCGATGATCGATTGTCGATCCTGCAAGGCGCACCTCCGGCTCGATCAGCTCATCGAGAAAAAGGGAGTGAAGCAGTGCCCAAATTGCGGTGGCAAAGATCTGACGGAAGCGCGCCCGTTCAACCTGATGTTCGAAACGCATGTGGGCGCTGCGGCCGATGAAAGCTCCATCGCGTATCTCCGGCCAGAAACCGCGCAATCGATCTTCGTCCAGTTCAAAAACATTCTCGAAGTGTCACGCAAGAAATTGCCATTTGGCATAGCGCAAGTCGGTAAAGCGTTCCGGAACGAGATTAATCCGCGCAATTTCACTTTTCGTTCGCGCGAGTTTGAGCAAATGGAGCTCGAGTATTTTTGCCGGGCAGAAGAGGGGATGAAGTCGCTCGATTACTGGCTCGAGGAGCGGCTGAAGTTCTATGAAAATATCGGTATTCTGCGCGACAAATTGCACGCGCGAAAAGTTACTGATGAGGAGCGCGCTTTCTATTCAAAAGGAACTTACGACATCGAATACGATTTCCCATTTGGCCGGCAGGAACTCGAAGGCGTCGCTTATCGGACCGACTACGATTTGCAGCAGCACATGAAAGCCAGCGGCAAATCGCTCGAATATTTCGATGAAGAAACGAAGCAGCGATTTGTCCCTCACGTGGTCGAGCCCAGCGCGGGAGTGGACCGCACCGTGCTGGCCCTAATCTGCGAAGCATATTCGGAAGACGAAGCACCGGACGAAAAGGGAAAAATGGAAAAACGCGTTGTGCTGCGATTTCATCCGCGGATTGCGCCGATTAAGTGTGCGGTGTTCCCGCTGCTCAAAAACAAGGAACAGCTCGTCGCAAAGGCGAAAGAGATTGTCGACCTGTTGGGACCCCACATGTTTGTCTTTTATGATGAGAGCGGCACGATTGGCCGCCGCTATCGACGCCAGGATGAAATCGGCACGCCATTCGGTGTGACCGTCGATTTTGAAACGCTGGGGGAGAAGGATGCTGCACTGGGCGAGACCGTGACGTTGCGTGAGCGCGATTCCATGAAGCAGGAACGCGTCGCGATCAATGATCTTCCGGGCATTCTTAGGTCGCGGATTTCTTGATGGATCTGGAAACCTTCCGCGATTACTGCCTTAGCAAGCTCGCTGCAATCGAGAGCACACCGTTCGGAGAAGACGTTCTCGTTTTTAAGGTGGCCGGTAAAATATTCGCGCTCGCGCCACTCGATGAAGTCCCAGCGACGGCGAATTTGAAATGTGATCCGGACTTGGCTCTCGAATTGCGCGATCGATACGAGCAAGTCCGTCCCGGCTATCACATGAACAAAAAACATTGGAACACGGTCGAGCTCGACAGTGGAATTCCAGACACGGAGTTGCGCAAAATGATTGATCACTCGTACGAGCTTGTGGCGCAGAAACTGCCAAGGAAGATGCGCCGACAATCGTTGTAGAGGCGGCTGTGTCAGCCGCTTGCTTATAATTTAGGCGCTTGGCACAAGCGCCTCTACAACTTCGCCGCGCCGTGTAAGACTTCGCGTAATTGGACCTCGCCGATCTCCAGTTGCAGCGCCTCGCGGGCCACGCGCAGAAAATTGTCAGGGGCATCGGTTAGCGCGATTTCCAAACCACCCGAAGTTCCCAATGGCGCGCGCAATTGTTGTCGATCCAAAAGTTCTTGTACGGCAGTCGCACAGTTGCGAGCCGAATCTACCAGTTTCACCCTCTCGCCGAGCGCACGAGAAAGTGCGTCGATCAGCAGTGGATAATGCGTACAACCAAGCACGAGCGTGTCGATCCCTTCCCGCACGAGCGGTTCAAGGTAACGAACGATCACGCGATCCGTGAGCTCATCATCCAGCCAGGCCTCCTCAATTAGCGGAACGAGCAATGGGCAAGCGCGCACTGAAATCCGAATGTCAGGATTCAAGGCACGCAATTCGCGTTCGTATGCGCCGCTTTTGATCGTTGCGCGCGTTCCGATCACTCCGATGTGGTCGTTGCGAGTGGCGGCGACCGCCGCTCTCGCGCCAGGCCGAATAACGCCAGTAACCGCCACCGGAAGATGTTTTTCCAGTTTCGGCAAAGCCAGGGAAGAAGCGGTATTGCACGCCACCACGACGATTTTTGCGTTTTCTTCGATGAGCATGTCGGCGATCTCGAGGCTGTAGCGCTCAACGGTAATGGCACTTTTTCCGCCGTATGGGACGCGTGCCGTGTCACCGAGGTAAAAAATCTTTTCGTCAGGCAGCAG
The DNA here is from genome assembly GCA_003218785.1 of Verrucomicrobiota bacterium. Lineage (GTDB taxonomy): Bacteria > Verrucomicrobiota > Verrucomicrobiia > Chthoniobacterales > UBA10450 > Udaeobacter. The sequence goes on along the minus strand of QHOM01000052.1, from coordinate 7,058 downwards.
GTCGCGCAGCGCCTTAACAACCGTCAGGCCGCCAATTCCGGAATCAAAAACACCGATCGGCCTTTCGTCCATCTAATCGGCATCGCCAGCCTCGCCAAGGGAAGGGACCGCCGCTAGAAAACTGAGGGCGAGGAAATTTCTGATCATCTGCATGCACCACAACGTGACGGCGTGTCAGCCGGCCCGCAAGCGCCGATTGTGTCGCCGAGCTTGCAACCGGAAAAGCCCGCCGCCGAATCCCAGAACCAGTCGATAAAAGCACTTGTCATTATGCAGTCCACCGATGCATGCTTGCCGTATGGCTGACGAGACAAATAAGTCAGTCATCTTGTGGAGAGTAAAGGGCTTCTCTTTATTCATGACTGCTTTCAACGGAGTCCGGGAAAAAGATATGACCGAAGCTAACTGATCGAAGGTCCTGATGAACAGCAACGCCTGAGTCTATCTCTGCCATTCCTAATTGGTTTCTGCGCACTGGCTTTCCAGTTTCCGTCCGAGTTGCTGGGAGCAGAGGAAACGCCCATGCCTTCGGCAACGCCTGCCGCGACAGGCACAGCCGGAATCTCACCAACGCCCTCACAAACGCCCGTGCCTCCTTCCGTACGCAGGGTGGGAGTGCACAATTGGACGGAACAACGACACGTCAAACCAAACTTATGTGCAACGCGGCGACCAGATTTGGGTCGATATTATTAATTTCAAGGATTGGGTGAATTCTCTCGAGAAGAAACCCGACAATCACGAGATAAAGGATCTCATACTTTATCTCGATCATTTCCCGCTGCAGGGGGTTTCGCCAATTTACTCGTATGACTGGATACCGAATCAATGGACGGGCAAAGGAAAGGATGGATCGCCTCCCGCCGAATATAAAGTTACGACCGTCGGTTTTTCCCTCGTCCGCAATGACAGCTCGAAGCCCGGGTGGTCACACGTGCTCAACCAACCGGTCCTCAACCGCAGAGTAATCGTGTCGGCGGGATTCAGCAGTGGCGAGGAAATCCCTTCGGAGCTGACTCTCGACAAAGTTACCGGAGAGGATCAACAGTTTTATTTGACGATCATTCCGAAGTTTCGCACCGCTTTCGGCTTGATCGTTATTCTTGGAGCGTTGATCGCCTTTCTCGCGCTGGCCCGGTACACCCATATTATTCGCGATGCAGCCGCGCCACGCCGACCAGATGGTCAGAGGCCTTACAGCCTGGCACGCGGACAGATGGCGTTCTGGTTTTTCCCGTGATCGCCTCCTATTTCTTTCTGTGGATCGTGACCGGTGACATGGATACGCTTAATACCTCGGTGCTGGCGTTGATCGGGATTAGTGCTGGCACGGCATTGGGCTCCGCCTTTGTCGACGCAGCCAAACCAGTTCCGTCGGGCTCTTCCGGCAACCAGCCGATCGTCGATGTCACGCGGCCACATCTCGAAGTGTTGGCGGAGCTGAAGAGACTGCGAGCCGACACCCAGAAAGAGCTGGAGGCGCTACAGAAAGCACGCACTTTAATATCTTCGTCGGACAAGCAGGTGCTGGACGACAATGAGCAGCAGCAGAATGAGGTGCGGGAACGGTTGGCGAATTATCGCTGGCAAAGTGCCTACTTCGCATGGCCGACATGGAAAGGGGTAATGTATGATCTGCTCGCGGAAAACAACTTGATCAGCTTTCACCGCTTCCAGATCTTTGTTTGGACACTCATCCTGGGAATAATGTTTGTCGCAAATGTTTACAATGAACCGGCGATGCCGGAGTTCAGTGCGACGTTGCTTGGTCTGCTCGGAATCAGCGCTGGCACTTATGTCGGCTTCAAGCTCCCGGAGACTAAAGCGCAGTAATCGCGCAGCAATCTCAGAAACCTGGGGGCAATCCGAAAGCGGCTGCAGTCTCGCCGCCTCGCTAATCCAAAAGCCTGGCCAACCGTTCTTCGAAGCAATAGAACAAAGATAGCCGCCTGACACCGTCTCCGTCATTCTTGCAATTGCTGCTCCCTCTTCGATGATTGCCCGATGGCAGAACTTTCCAAGGCTTACGAACGGCAAGCCGTTGAAGAAAAATGGTATGCGCGCTGGCTCGCGGAGGGCTATTTTACCGCCAATCCCGCTTCGCCGAAGCCACCATTCTCAATCGTAATCCCGCCACCGAATATCACGGGCGTGCTCACGCTCGGTCACGTTTTAAACAACACCATCCAAGACATCCTTTCCCGACGCGCGCGAATGCAGGGCTTCGAGGTACTCTGGCTGCCGGGGACCGATCACGCGGGTATTGCCACCCAAACAGCAGTCGAAAAGTGGCTGCGCAAAAATGAAGGAGTAACGCGCCACGATCTGGGTCGTGAGGAATTCCTGCGTCGCATGGTGGATTGGCAGAATAAACATGGCAGCATCATCATCGAACAACTGAAACGACTAGGATGCTCGTGCGACTGGTCGCGGCAACGCTATACGCTGGATGATGCTTACGTTCGGGCTGTTCAAAAGGTTTTCGTTGATCTTTACCGCAAAGGATTAATCTACCGCGGGCGTCGGATGATTAATTGGGACCCGGCGGCGCAGACTGCGCTCTCCGATGAGGAAGTCATTTCCAAATCGCAGAAGGGAAACCTTTACTACGTTCGCTATGAAATCGCGGAAGAGCCCGGACGTTTCATTGAAGTCGCGACCACTCGGCCGGAAACGATCATGGCCGATACAGCCGTGGCAGTTCATCCCGGCGATAAGCGCTATGTTGATCTGGTCGGCAAAGATGCCTGGCGTCCGCTCGCGCGCAAAAAACTTCCGATCATCGCCGACGAAGCGATCGATCCCGAGTTCGGCACAGGCGTTTTGAAAGTTACGCCCGCCCATGACACACTCGATTTCGAGATTGGACAGCGCCATAACCTTCCAGTCGTCGATGTTTTGTATCCTGATGGGAAAATCAATTGTCCGGCCGTTCCGGAGTTGGACGGCCTCGATCGATTCGAGGCGCGCAAAAAAGCGGCTGAATTATTAGAGAAAAAAGGTCTCCTTTCGAAAACGGAGGCATACGAAAACAATGTCGGATTCAGCCAACGAAGTGACGTGCCGATCGAGCCGCGGATCAGCGAACAATGGTTCCTGCGCTATCCGAAGACGAAGAAAGCTCTGGCCGTGGTGGATGACCATCTTATCCGCTTCTTCCCTGCACATTGGGAAAGAGTTTACGCGCAGTGGCTGGAGAAAATTCGGGACTGGTGCATTAGCCGCCAGATCTGGTGGGGGCACCGGATACCGGCCTGGTATCCGAAATCCAAATCTGTAGAGGCAGGCGTGTCGCCTGCAAAATCAAGGGGCACAGCCGACACGGCTGTCGCTACAACGGAAGGGGATGTTCGTGTCCAGATTGAGTCGCCGGGCGAAAACTGGACGCAAGATCCCGACACGCTCGACACGTGGTTTTCGTCTTGGCTTTGGGCCTACGAAACCATGGATGAAGAGACGCGGAAGAAATTTTATCCGACCAGCGTGCTTGTGACCGCACCGGACATTATTTTCTTTTGGGTCGCTCGAATGATCATCGCTGGCCTCGAATTTAAGCCGGGAAAATCCGACCGCGCCGAAGAGAACATCCCATTTCGCGATGTTTATTTCACGGGGTTGATCCGCGACAAGGAGGGTCGCAAGATGTCAAAGTCGCTCGGTAACTCGCCCGATCCGCTTGAGCTGATCGACAAGTATGGCGCGGATGGCTTGCGGTTTGGTCTCATGCGCATTGCGCCAAGCGGCCAGGACATCCGCTTTGATGAAAAGCAAATCGAAGAAGGGCGCAACTTCGCGACCAAACTTTGGAACGCTGCTCGCTTTCGGCAAATGCATGGTCCGAGCGATGCCGTGCCAAGCATCGACAGTCAACAATTGTCTATCTATGCGATCGACGTTCTGGCGCGCCTGAACGAGACGATCGACGCAATCGATGCAGGTTATCGTGACTATCAATTCAATGCAGTCGCACAACGTCTTTACGATTTTTTCTGGCGCGACTATTGCGACTGGTTCGTCGAAGCCGCGAAAACAGATATCTTCGCTGACAACGAAGCGGGAAAGAGATCCGCATTGGCCGTGATGGACATTGTACTCTCGACGTTTCTGCGCTTGCTCCATCCGTTCATGCCGCACATCACGGAGGAGCTTTGGTCGGTGCTCGGTTTGGGAAATGATTCAATTCAATTCGCGCTGCCGCCCGCCCGAACGCCTTTAGAGGATGTCGATCTAATGCGCAAGCGACGGCTGGTTTCGAATATTTACCGGACGGTCCAAGCTGGACGTAATCTCCGATCGGAAGTCAAGCTTCCATCCAACAAGAAGTTACGTTTTATTTTACGCACAAATGAGAAAGCGATTTCGACCGAAATTCCGACCATCGGGCGGCTGTTAAATGCCGAAGAAATAACATTGGATCGGAAGTACCAACCGAAGGCTAGCAATCCTGTCGCGGTCACACCGCTCGGCGAGATTTTCTTGGCCATTACCGCGGCGGACAAAGCAGGGGAGGAAGAAAGGCTGGATAAGGAAATTGCAAAGATCGGAAGCGAGTTGCGAAAAGTCGAGGGCAAGTTGAAAAACAGATCCTTTGTCGACCGCGCTCCCAAAGCGGTCGTCGAAGAGCATCGACGACGTCTAAAAGATTTTACCGCGCAACTGGCAAAGTTAAGGCAGGCGCGGGAAGCCCGGACGTAAAGATTATTTTATGTTCGTCGACCATGGCGCCACGCCGCTGAAAGAATGTTTTTAGTTCCGGCGTATAAAAGGTTCCGTCGTACTCGCGGTTTAACTCGAGCCAGACGCGGCCGCGCGGCGCAAGCTGTCTGGCAAGGTCGTCGAGGAAAAATTCCCACTCGGCCACGCCCCAAAGATTGGTTTGCTTATGGTTGTTAAAACAGATCATGAAGGCAGTGACGAGGTCGAACTTTGCGCCGAGATCGGGGAGGGGATCGAAAGCTCGGATTCGCTGGATTACACGACGAACTCCAAGGAGACGAGTGACGTCTGAAAACATCGGCACGAAGTCCACATCGAGCCCGATTCCGGAATGTCCGAGCAGTTGCGCGATGTAGAGAAAATACCCCGCACCGCAGCCAAGGTCCAGAATATGCCTCCGGCGCGCCAAATCGAGTTCGATCTCGCGTATCCGCCGAATGTTGATGCTGATCCAGCGGTCAAGATCGAGATACTTCGGCCAATGCTCGCCGGGATTTTCCACAGCGTACCGCCGGCGAATCTGCTCGAAAGCGGCTGGGTCGATTGTCTCAATAACGCGCTTTGTTTCCAGCGGAAATCGATTCAGCCGAAAAATCCGGAGGGTGTGTTTCCGTGCGCTGGCTAATCCCTGGCCGCTTACAAGCTTTCTAATCTTGTGACTGAATCGCATATACAGATAAATCGCAGGTTCTAGCGCATCGCAACAATTTCAATTAAACTGCCGACAACATGAGCGTCTGGAAAAAGCTACTCTGGCTTGCCGTTTCGGGGCTGGGGGTGTGGGCGATCGTCATTTTGGCGCTCTCACGCGGCGAACAAATCAGTGCCCTCTGGATTATCGTGGCGGGCCTTTGCGCGCTTTGCATCAGCTACCGTTTTTACAGTAAATGGCTGGCAGCAAAAGTATTGGTGCTCAATGACGAACGGACCACGCCGGCTATCCTGCAAAACGACAGCAAAGATTATGTGCCAACGAATCGATGGATGGTCTTCGGGCATCATTTTGCGGCGATTGCCGGTCCGGGGCCACTGGTGGGCCCGGTGCTAGCAGCGCAGTTTGGTTTCTTGCCTGGGACGCTCTGGATTCTGATCGGCGCAACCCTCGGCGGAGGGGTGCACGATATGATTGTCCTTTTCGCGTCGATACGGCGCGGCGGCAAGACGCTGGGTCAAATGGTAAAAGAAGAAATCGGACGCGGCGTCGGTGCGCTCGCCCTGATCAGTGTGTTGGCGATCATGATTATTTTGCTAGCAGTGCTCGCGCTCGTCGTGGTTCAAGCTCTCGCACAAAGTCCATGGGGTGTTTTCACCATCGCGATGACCATACCGGTAGCGTTGATCATGGGAATTGGCTTGCGCACGGGAAAAGTGAGCGTGATGGCGGTCACCATTTTCGGATTGCTCGGCTTGGCGTTTGGCGTTTGGGGCGGACAATTCCTGGCGCACTTTCCCGCGATTGAAGCGTGGTTTCGACATGACCAGAAATGGCTGGCATGGGCGATCATGATTTATGGACTGGCCGCCTCCATCCTTCCGGTGTGGATGTTGCTTACGCCGCGCGATTATCTGAGCACGTTTTTGAAGCTTGGCACAGTTGCGATGCTCGCCACCGCCGTGCTGCTGATCAATCCGACATTGCAAATGCCGGCGATCACAAAATTCATCGACGGCAGCGGCCTCGTATTTGCTGGTCCGGTCTTTCCTTTTGTATGCATCACGATCGCTTGCGGTGCAGTTTCAGGTTTCCATTCTCTCATTGCCTCGGGCACAACGCCAAAAATGGTGAGGCGTGAATCGCGAATACGTAGTATCGGTTATGGCGCAATGGTGACCGAAATGATGGTCGCTTTGATGGCGATGATCGCGGCCTGCGTGCTCCAGCCAGGCGAATACTTTGCGATTAACTCAAAAGGGACGCCGGCCGAAGTAGTCGAAAGAGTCAGCGCATCCGGGTTTCCGATTACGGAACTACAAATGACTCGGCTCGCCGCAGATCTCGGGGAATCCACCATGTTCAATCGCGCGGGCGGGGCGCCGACTTTCGCCGTTGGTATGGCGCACATGTTCGCGCGAATCTCGGCCAAACCAACGGCACTCGCCCTATGGTACCACTTCGCAATCATGTTTGAGGCTCTGTTCATTCTCACAACGATTGATGCCGGAACACGGGTGGGACGGTTTTTGCTTCAAGATTTTTTAGGCAATCTCTGGCGTCCGCTTGGCAATACGCGTTCGTGGAGCGCGAATCTCTTCTCAAGTGTGCTGCTAGTGTCGGCATGGGGCTGGTTTTTGTATGTGGGGGTCATCGATCCTCTTGGTGGCATCAACTCGCTTTGGCCTCT
>QHOM01000051.1 GCA_003218785.1 Verrucomicrobiota bacterium | reverse complement strand
ATTGGGCGGTGCGGCTGATTGTTCTCGTAATTATCGTCGGGTTCCCGATCGCGTTAATCATCGCGTGGGCGTTTGAGCTGACACCGGAAGGCTTGAAGCGAACGGAGGTTGCGGACGAGTTGGCGAAAAAATCATCGCGTAACCGCGCGTGGATTTACGTCGTGATCATCGCCGGGGCGATCTCGGTGAGTTTGTTTTTCCTTGGCCGTTACACTGCGACAAGCAAGCAGAGCGGGTCGGCTGAGTTGCCAGCCAAATCGATCGCGGTGCTGCCGTTTGAATCACTCAGCGAAGATAAGGCAAACGCGTATTTCGCCGATGGCATTCAGGAAGAAATCCTAACGCGGCTCGCGAAGATCGCGGATTTGAAAGTGATCTCGCGCACGTCAACCCAACAATATCAGAGCAAGCCAGGCAATCTCTTCGAGATCGCGAAGCAGCTTGGCGTCGCGAACATCCTGGAGGGCAGCGTCCAGAAAGCCGCCGATCAGGTGCGCGTCAACGTCCAACTCATCCAAGTGGCCAGCGATTCGCATCTGTGGGCCGACACCTACGACCGTAAGCTCGTCGACATCTTCGGTGTCGAGAGCGAAATCGCCAAAGCAATCGCCGAGTCATTGCAGGCCAAGCTTACTGGCGGCGAGCAACAAGCCTTGGCGGTTAAGCCGACCAACAATTCAGAGGCTTACGACGCGTACCTCCGGGGGTTGGCTCTTGAAGCGCGCGCGTCCTCTCCAGACGATTCAGAGAAGGTCGTCGGCTTTTACGAGCGGTCGGTGCAGCTCGACCCAGATTTTGCCCTGGCTTGGGCCAGACTCTCTCGTGCGAACGCTCACGTGTATTTCGCTGGTCTAGATACGACCCCCGCTCGCCGTGACGCGACGGAGCGGGCCTTAAACACCGCGCAAAAACTCCAACCGAACTCGCCCGAAACCCTGCTCGCACAAGCTTATTATCAATACTGGGTGCGGCGGGATTACGAGCTTGCCAAAGCGATGTTCGGCCGCGTCCGGGACCTCTTGCCAGGTAGCAGCGATGTCCCTGGTGCTCTCGCCCTAATCGCACGACGACAAGGGCACTGGGATCAAAGCGTTGCCTACTGGGAGCAAACTCTTGCGCTCGATCCGCGCAACACTCAATGGTTAGCGACCGCCGCAGAGACCTACGGGATGCTTCGACAATTCCCGGCTGCGCTAAAAACGTACGATAGGGTATTGGACATTGTTCCGAATGACCCCGACGCCGTCGCGTCCGAAGCAAGAATTTATCAGACCGAGGGCAATCTGGAACAAGCCGGTAAATTGCTGGTTGGCGTAAACGCACAGACCCCTTCGTTGGAGATCTTCCTAGCGAAGATGAACCAATTGTTTCTAGAGCGGCATTTCGATGAAGCCATTCGATTGGTTCATAGCCGACTCACCGAATCTCGCGACCTGCCCGAGTTCGAAAGGCTCTTTGAGCCATTGTTTCTGGCCCTCGCCCAGGAATATGCCGGCGACATTGCCGGCGCCAGGGTCACTGCTCAACAAATGCTGCATCCGCTGGAGACTGTCGGCAAGAAGGCCCCGGATAACCCGTTTTTTGCGTTAGCGCTTTCGCTAATTCATGCTGTGCTCGGCGAGAAGGATGCAGCAATAAACGAAGCTGAGCGCGCGATCACGCTGCTGCCAAGTGAGAAAGACGCAGTGGATGGGCCTTCGTACGAGGAGAACTTGGCGTCCGTCGAGGTCAACGTCGGCGACAAAAACCGCGCGATTCCAAGGCTGCAGCGTCTTTTGCAGATTCCGTATAGCAACTGCCTTACGCCTGCGCTTCTAAGGCTCGATCCGAAATGGGACCCTTTGCGTGGCGACCCCCGTTTCCAGAAGCTTTGCGAGGAGAAGAAACCCTGAATCCGCGCAACTTGTTCGTAGAGCTGGAGCGGCAGCGGGTTTAAAATTGCTTGATGGCTGCGCCAGTTGAGACCTGGCTTTGCCGCGTGATGACCTTTGTTTTGCTCGTGTTCGTACGAGCGACAACGACTTTGTCGCAGAGCGGACGTTCTGATTTATTATTGCCCAGTGAATCGGCTGTATTTCGGCGACAATTTGAAATGGCTGCGCGCCGTTGATCTTTGGGAGCGTGGCCGACGTGGAAGAAAGCTTTTGCCGGTAACGCTGCCGATCGGTGCTTCGGCGGGCCACTACCGCGTTGTCGTCTCACGCGAAACCCTGTTTGCGGGTTTGGTACTCGCGCCAGATTAAGAACGCGACGATTAGATCGACAATAGTGAGCGCGATCATCCAGAGCGAGTGAGTGAAAAAGAAGCGATACGCTTGATAAGCGATGAAGCCAGCCAAGAACCAAAGCGAAACCGGATATGACCAGAGCCGGCGCCTCAACAGCCCCGCGACGAGGAAAACTTTGATGATGCCGTGAACGATTAGATAACCGCTGGCGAATGATTTGGCATCTGCGGCAAGGTCATGAACCATGCCCTGCAGGAGGATTGCAATGCGGTCCGTTGGATCTTCCGCCAGTTCGGGGGCGGTCAAAAAGACGACAAGCGCGTTCAATCGCGCGTGAGGGATAAAGAGCAAGAGCAGCCCGCCGATTGTCTCGATCAGGCCGGCGACGCCTTTGCTCCAGACGCTGAGCAGGAAGAACGTGTGCTCGATCTTGCGCTCGACACCGATTGATGCGTGAGAAGACATGGGTTCAGTGACTGCGGGCGGACGCGGGATTCTCTACCTCGCCTGCGGTGGGTCCACCGAAGGAGAACGAAAATACAGCGAACACTTGCACCGCAGGTGTGTGGTCACTAGTTCCGATGAGCGGTGAGAGATCAAAACGCGCGTTCTTCGTCGGGCGCCATGCTAATGTGGGCCCGATGGCCAAGCCTTTTGTTGTGCCGTTGCGCCCGGGTGCCTCGCCGCCGCTGCGGTATTGCATTTCAAGTCCGACCTCGAGTTTTTCTTCCGGTAAAAGGACGGGGACTTCGACGCTCTGCGCGAAACCCGCGCTGGTTGATTGTCGGCCACCAAACTCGCGATCCACAAAGATGTTCATCGCCCACTCGATCAGGTGAGGAAAATCGTGCGAGATCAGGAGCGCAAGCTCTCCCGAATCGGGCAATGCGTTGCTGAGGCCAAACTGATATTCGGCGGAGATAGCGGGATTGAGTGGAAGCTTGTTCCAATCAGCAAGCGCGTAACGCGCTTCGAGAGTGAAACTGCGGTCGCGAGTCTCACCGGCGAAGTGCTCAACTTGGTTTTGTATGCCAACGGTGAAACGCGCAGGCAGGCCCATTTCGATCTCTTGCCGGAAAGGTTGACCGGGCAGGCCGTGACGAAAGACGGCGCCCTCATATCCAGCTTCCAATTCAAAGCTGAAAGGCGAAATCACATACGATTTTGTGAGCGTAGAGATGCGACCGTGCGATAGATCAGGCGGAGCACCATAGGCGCTTGGTATCTCTTCGGCTTCTACGAGAACCTGTCGATTCTCGATCTCCTGTGCATTGGCTGCGATGGTCCCGCCAATCATCAGAATTGCGAGCCAATTGCGGGAGAGCGTCGACCGACTCGAACGAGCGATTCGAATCACGCTTCCTGATTTCAGGAAAGTCCATGCACACCGAGTTGGCACACCAATCACTATACAAATTAATTTCCTGGTGGTCTCCTCTTAAGAGAATCGTAAATGCGCGTGACTTTCTCAAAAACGTCACCAACCGTGATCGCTTGCATGCAAAGATTGTTGCGGCAGACCGATTGCCGATTGTTGTAGGCGTTCACGCACGGGCTGCATGCGATGCCGGCCCAGAGGGCGGTTGCGTTCGGGGAGCGCGCGGCAAACAGCGCCGGTGCCTCTGGACCAAACAAGGTGACGACGCGAATCGGTGTCATGGAAGCGAAATGAGCCGACCCGCTATCGTTCGTCACCAGAATCTCACTCCGTGCGTAAAGCACAAGCAACTGCCGTAAAGTCGTTTTTCCGGCAAGCCGGATGACGCGGTCCGAACCGACCTCGTCTGCAAGCTGATTATTGGGAGCGGCTTCAGCCGGCGCACCGGTAAACCCGATGAAAAGGTTTGGATAACGCTCGAGCAGTCGCCGCGTGAGTTCTACGTAACGCTCCGGCGCCCAACGCCGCAAAGGCAGCAAGTCGCTCGCGTTCGGATTCAGCAGGATCAGTGGCGCCAGCCCGATGCGAGGATTCTCCCGCTGCAACAAAGCGTCGATTTCCGCGAGATCAGCCGGAGTGGGACACAATTTTGCGAATATCTGATTCGAAGAAGGGATGAAATCAAAGGTCGGTAACACTGCCGGATCGCGGGTCAATGCTTCAACCATTGCTTCGAACATCTGGCTGGTGTGGAGATGAGGATTGTACAGGAGCCGGTGCGTCATAAGGTCGCCTCGGTATGGTCCATCACCAAAGAAAGTATGAAAGCCGACGCGCGTTTTGGCCCCAGTCAAGAAGGTTAAGATGGCTGAAAAGCGCGCGAAGAATTCCATGTCGACCACAGCATCGATGCGGGTTCTTCGTGCTTGACGCACCGCCCGCGCCGCGCTCATCGCTAGCGCCGTCGAGCTGCGCGTCGAGATGGTTATCACATTTTGCTCGGGAATAAGGTGCATCACGTCGAGGATGAATCGATTGTCGTCGAAAACGAGGAAGTAAACGTTTCCGCCTCCCACCATTTCAATCGCCCGGCAAATCGCAGGATAAGCGAGAACCGTCGTACCCTGCTCGGCGAACTTGACGAAGAGAATCTTACGGACGGGACGGGGCCAGGACGGACGCGCCACCCCAAAGACTTTTCTGATAAAAGTCAAAACGGCGCAAAGCGGCGCGCCGACCCATCGATCGGTGTGTTGTAAAGCTGAAATACCGACAGGAAGATCCATTTTCGGCCAAACGCTAGCGGTTGGTTTTCGGGCCGTGGTGCGCCAAAGCACGATAATCGTTTCGGCAATAAATTACCCCTTCTTCGGTTCGCGCGACAGGTTGGAAATGTTCCGCTAGCAGCTTTGCTAGGATTGGAAACTGTTGCACTGGATATAGCGCGCCCGGTCGGGAGTAAAGGTCGATGATGTATGCAGGCGGATGTTTAGCGAAATCCTGTTGGAGGTTTTCCCACGAGCCTGGAACGATTCGGTTGCGCGTGTCAACACCGGGAAGCGGCCCTCCGAAAATGTGGCCAGTGAGCGGAAACGTTAGGATGTAGCGAGAGGCTGGCTGTCTTTGAGTGTAAAGATAAATGCTCGTCCCATGCCCCCAAACGAAGATTCTGTCTTGAGGGGCCGAATGCTCGATCAGGTAGCGTTCGGTGCCGGAAAGGTTTCGCTGCTTCGCTTGGCCCACCCAATGGGAGATCGAGAATACAACAACAGTTAACGCGAGCCAGGCATATGTGACTCCAGGGTGAAGCAGCCAGTGACGCGCTCTTGTCTTCGCAAACCAAAGCCTGTCGTAATGCGGCGCTGCCAGCAGGGCTAGCGGTGGGATCAACTGGATGTAATAGTGAAGATTAAAGTGAGCGGCCGCGGCAACGCCGATGCATGACGCCGCAACTAGTCCGAAAAGGGCTGTCCGCTCAGCGCTTTTGCCAAGCCACACACCATCGCGATCGCGAAACGCGAGCGCCGCTCCAATCAATAGTGGCAGACATGCGCCGATGAAAGCGAGCGTAAAAAGGACTCCCTGCGTCCAGAAAATGTGCGGTGGCGAATGAGCCGCAATCGTCCAATAGATTGCCTCGTGCAGTATGCCTTGTCTCAATAACACAATTGCGGCAAGAGCAAGTGTTGCAAAGAATCCAACCGTGAGCAGAGCCGCCTGGATAACGCTCTGCGTAGGCGTCAGACCGCGGCTTCCCCGATAGCTCGGCAATAGGAGATAGATTCCGAGTGGAACGGCTGCAATTGCCGCGGGCTGTTTTAACGTGAACGCTACGGCCAGAAGTGCGCCTGAGACCAGGAGTTCGGGTCTAAGTCGCGACCGACTTCGTCCTAAAGCAATCGCCCACGCCCAGACAATGGGAAGATTCATTAAGAGCTCGCCATTTAGCGCCAGATTTCGCCGATCCAACCAGGGTTGAAATACACTGTAGAGGAGCGCGGCGATCAATCCGGTGTTGCGATTAAACAAGCGCCTGCCGATTACATACAGACCGGCCATGGTGGCCAGCGTCCAGAGGAGCGTAACAACATGCAGCGCTACCCAGTTGTATTTCCCCGCAATCTTGAAAATAGCCGCGTACGTCCAAAAGAGAAGCGGCGCCTTGCGATCGATCACATCGATGTACAGGCGGCCCCCGTCCAAGACGACGTTTGCCGCCACCGAGTATGCTGCTTCATCGTCGATCGCGAGTGGATGCAGCAGGGCTGGAAGACGTGTCACCACGGTGAGGAGGACAATACCAAGCGCTGCGAACTGAAACTGCCGCAAGTTACGCATAAGGTCCCATTACTCGCCCTCGCGCCAAAATCCAGGTGGCGTTTTATGGATCGTAAGTGACGGCTGAGGAGCTTTGCGTGAAGCGTGATTAGATGACTAGCAACGAGGTCACCGGCGACGAACGCGGAAATAATTCAGGTGAAGGTAATTATCGAAAAGGTCGTTTCGTCTGCTTGCCAGCCAACGAGATTAGCGCGTGGGTGATCTCGCCGACAAGATCATCAACTAACGCCAGAGATTCTTCTTCTGCAGAGGCCGAGTGCATACCGTCGTTCGGTCACCAGCCGCTTAGTTCTTAATTAGCAAGGTAACGTGCGATGGTGGTTCCGTTGTTGCTGTTGCCGACGGCAACGATCTTGCCATCAGTCTGAATCAGCACCGTGTTAGCAAAGGCTTCACTGCTGCCGAATGGTGTGCTTACAAATCCGCCGTTACCGAACGTCGGGTCTATCCTCCCGTTGGCATTATAGCGCGCCAATCCGAAGTCGGACGGACCGGGAACAGCACTCACGTCGGTGAGAGCGGTTTGTCCAGCCACCACAATTTGGCCATTAGTCTGGAGCGCGACAGAGAAGGCTTGAGAGAAGATATTGCCGGGGAACGGTGTTGCGACGCCGCCACGGCTGCCAAAGCTGTTATCGACCGTGCCGTCGCTGCTGTAGCGCACCAGCAGGAAGCCGGAAATGCTTTGGGCAAATGTGAGACTCGGGGAAGTAATGAGGCCGCCGGCGGTGATGATCTTGGTGACATTGGTTATCGTGTCGGTAGAAATGACAAATCCACCCGCGCCGTTGAAGGCGAAGCCCGCACTCTGCCCATGGACACCGAATTTAGTGTCAAGGCTGCCATTCGTCTTGTAGAGAGACATAACGCTGCCGTCGCCGATCAAGATTTCGCCATTGGGCAGAAGCGCGACCGAATCGCCGCCGACAGTGGCGGCTGCGCCATTCGAGCCAAAGGTCGAATCAAGCTGGCCATTCGGGAGCAAGCGCGCAGCGAAGCGTCCGCTGACGACGAGAATTTTGGCGTCAGGTTGCAACGCTATACCTCCACTGGCCGAGAAAAAGAGTCCGGCTGCTTCGATCGCTACAGCGCCGTTGTTGCCGAAGGTGCTGTCAGGGCTGCCATTAGTATTGAACCGGAAAACCGTGAGGCGAAAATTAGCGGGAGCCGCCGCGAGAATTTTCCCGTCCGTTTGAACAGCCACGGCAAACGCAGGGCCGGCGTTATTGCCAGCGATCATCACCTCGCCGCCAGCGCCGAAATTAGGATCGAGCGTACCATTGGTGTTGTAACGCAGGAGGCCAGGCTGTTGGAAGTTCTGACTGGCTGGGATCGACCCGGCTACCACGATCTTGCTGTCACTCTGAAGGGCTGCAGCATTGGCGCCTGTGTTTGCCGTAGTGACAATGCCGTTCGTGCCGAAAGTCGGGTCCAGGCTCCCGGCCTGGGCCATTAACAAAGTTGGTAAAGCGGAAAGTCCTACGCACACGAGCAGCGCAAGACGTTTTGAGAAAGAAACACTATTCATGAAGTGCTCGTTAAAAACGCGATTGCTCAGCGGGTGGCTGATGGACGTCAATGACAACGCTGTGAGTCTGCTGGTCAGTTTCATAGTCCGTGGAATCGCGCGAATCCGCGCCGAACGCAACGCTGCAACAGTAACGGCATCGTTACTTTTGCAGTGCCGGATTACGCCTTAAATTGGGTGCGCCTGCACGTTCTTCTTCCAAAGAAGTGATCGCAGTAATCAAATTGCTGCTGCGACTGCGCTCGCATACACGGATTCGCATTGGGCAACAGGCAACGCAGACGGCCACCGTCGTCGCTGGCATCTCTGGCGCGGCTGACTGGCAGCACGGTGGTAGTAAACTCAAATGGGAAACTTGGCGTCACTGCCTCCTCGGCGCGTTTCAAGGACGAGATCAAGCCAATGAACAAGGCGAGCGAAGCGATCCTCGCGCTGCGACCAGTGACCTTCCGCTACAAGCAGGAAATTGACCCCGAGGGCATCCCGCAATTTGGCCTTATGGGCGAGGATGTAGAAAAGGTGAACCCGGATTTAGTGGCTCGCATCCGCGCAGTCGGGCCAAATGGCGCCGGCGCATGGAGCGACCCAGCCACTATCCTGGTGGCTTAAGCTGCGCTAACGCAACGTAAGTTTCGCGATCCGCCCGCCGGTTCATTCCGGCGGGCGGGTTTGTTTTGTATTCTTGTGTATCAAGGCTCGCTCGGGCATGATTGTTCCCCATGAAATGCCGCATCTTTTTGCAGTCTATAATCCAGTTAGGCCGAATAATTGGGCCTAAACCATGTTAGGCCACTAGCCGCGCTATGAGCAAAGTCTATCTCGTCAACGTAGTAGCGAATCGAGGTCATGCGTCTATTGCGCGTTGTCCGATTTTCGAGAACGACACGTTTATCTTTGTCCCGTTTCCTCATCCCGGCACACACGGCAGACGCGCGTGCGCCAAACGGGCGCAGCCATTCCTCCGCGGCGTTGATCCTCGCGAAGTTCACGACGATCCAGATTGGGAGGCTCTCACATACGGCGACAACTGCGCCAATCCACGCGCGCTCGCATTGAAGCGCGTCCAGCCAAACGACATTCTGCTTTTCTGGGCTTTACTTTGGCGCAATCGCGGCAGCGACTGGTCGGGGTTCAGTGGGGAGCACGGCTGGTATCTCATCGGTGCTCTTCGCGTTCGAGAGATTCTCGATGCAGGCCAGCGCGCCGCCGACGCGGCCATGGCTAACCGAGCGCGAGCAGCTCGCAGCGTTCACTTCGCTTCTGGCGAACCGCTCGCTGCAGATAACCGGGTTTTTATTGGCAGTCGTCGTTACTCGAAGCTCTTTCCGAAGGCGGTTGATTTCCAAGTCACCCAAGGCTCAGGTCTTATTTACCGCACGCTTCGGACTGCCGGCGGACACCGACTGAACCGTCTCGGCAAGCGCAGTTGGTTTACAGCCACTCGCGCATGTCGCGCGATTTGGGATCTCGATAAGCCTGAGGAGCGCAAGCGGGCACAGATCGCAGCCACAGCAATTAGGGACTACACAGGTTATGACTTACTCGACCAAATGGCCTAACCAGGCGATGCAGCGAACCGCGCCCCGCTCCGATGCCTAGCTTTGGCGTAGTTAGTTCGTCCAGCTTGCAGCCACGCGCGCTCCCGGGCGCGGTCGCTGATCTTGAGTCTCGTTAGGCGTATTGAACGATACTTGGAGGAAATGAAATAATGGAAGCGAGTCAAGAGGCGTCGCCGCGGCTGAAGGCCCGTATAGCCGGTCTTTTCGAGCTACTCGAGGCGCTTACGTCAGGCTTTGGCATGGTGGTGGTTCCAGGGATGCTCATCGTTGTTTCAGACGCCGCCGCTACGCTCGCCAATGTTCGCGCGCATGAGCAATTATTTCGATTGTCGATCCTCGCCGGACTCTTGGGCATCGGATTTCCTATCGCGTGGAGTTACCTCTTCTACCAGTTGTTTAAGCCGGTGAGCGAGAGTGTCTCTCTACTAGCGGTGTTATTCGCCGCGGTGGCAATCGCTTTGCAAGGATTCAGCAACATTTTACAAGCCGCCCCGCTGGTCATCTTGCAAGACGGACGGGGGCTTACCGCGCTCAGTCCCGAACAGATGAATGCGTTGGCGTTTGTTTTGCTGCGCCTGAGCGGTCAGGCTTTCAATACGTATCTCGCGTTTTTTGGAGTCTGGTGTGTCCTGATCGGCTATCTGATCGCTAAGTCGCGGTTCATGCCGCGGATCATCGGACTGCTGGAGGCGCTTTCCGGGTTGTGCTGGGTGACATTTGTTTGGCCGCCACTCGCCCGCTACCTCTCACCATATAACCAGATTGTCGCGAGCATCG
>QHOM01000050.1 GCA_003218785.1 Verrucomicrobiota bacterium | reverse complement strand
AATATAGCGCTGCCGCTTCCCCAAGCAGGGCAAAGCCAAGCGCGATCTGCCACGCGCCGCCAAATCCGAGATTGCACCACGCCCACGTTCCGAAGATTGGAAAGAGCGCGAGTAAGATTCGCCGGGCGAGCGGCTGGCTCCGAATTTCCGTTAATCGAAAGAAGAAATACACAACGCAGGCAACGAGAATTGCGGCGACCCAATGGCCGGGAAAATTGTCGATCCAGTGGGCGCGCTGCAAAAGAGCGACTGGGAGCATGCTCGCTACAGCGCCGAGTGGAAACACCGAGTATAAACGGCCATCCCGCGGGACCATTTCGTTCAACCACGAAGCCTGGCGGCCCTCTAGACCGATGTGGCCGTGCAACAGCGCGGTGGCGATTCGAAATGTGTAATCAAAATGCTGCTGCGTCGGCTTTGTGGTTTTGAAGAACACGATGGCCGCGATCATGGCAAGCATGATCGCCACGATACAATCGCGCGAGGCTGTTGCGCCCAAAATGTTTTGACCAGCGCTCGGCGCGGGTCTCGATGCCTCGGGTTCGGTCATTAGGAAAACGATGTCGATCCTAGCTCGCGTGGAACGACTCTAAGAACTGCACCAGCGGGAAAGACTGAGTAATATTTGCCCTCCCAGGGGACCATCTCCTTTAGCCACGAATCCGAACGCGTTTCAAGCCCAAGATGTCCACGCAACAATGCCGAAGCAATCCGACCGGTATAGTCGAAGTCGTGCAGTGTCGCCTTAGTTGAGAAATAAAACAGCAGCATCGCAAACAGCGACAGCCCAATTGCCACACAAAATTCTTGGATCTTATCACGCCTCGTTATTCCGGCCGTCATTACGAACTTCACTTATCTTGCTTGGATTGGATTGACCACTCCAAAACCTGCCGCACGCACGAACTGCCGCGGCTCAGCGACGGCGAACGGCAAAAGATTCTGCGCCGCCTCGTGGAACTCGACGCAGGGTTGAATATCGACAAACGCCGGAAATGCTCGCCGCGATTGACGCTGGCATGCGCTCGATAGAAACCGCACCGGGCGTTCCGTTGGAGGAACCGCGTCAACGGCTCGGCGGATGGATTACAAAGTAATCCTCTCGCCGCTCGCGTTCGATGACCTCGAGCAAATTGTCGCCGCGTCGTTGCGGATAAACCCGCCGCCGCTTAACGAATGGGCGGAGCTCTTCTCGTTCAGGCGGAAACGCTGAGCCGTTTGCCACATCGCGGCGGTAACGTGCGGCAGCGCCCAGGCATCAGAAAATTATTGCTACGGCGTTACCTAATCTTCTATCGCGTGGACGACGAACAGCATCGCGTCGATGTCTTACGATTTTGGCATGGCGCGCAGGACCCACGCCGCATTCGCCTCGATTAGCATCGGGTTTTTCCTTTGAGATCTGCGTTTGTAGCTGCATTGTTCGCGAAGATATAGAAGCATTCCCAATGATTGGTCTGCTGGACGGATTCGCACTTGCGCGTCGCGCTGGAACCGCCTAATAGCTTTAGCCTCCATGATTCACCACGTTGTCCTCTATAAACTCAGGTCCGAGGTCACCCCCGCCCGTGTAGAGGCGATGATGATGAACACGCGGATGCAGCTGTTGAAAATCCCAGAGGTTCTGAGCATTAAATGCGGAAAACGAGTCGATCCTGAGTTGCCATGGCCGTTCTTTATCGCCATCGATTTTGAGTCGATGGACAAATACGCCATCTTCCGCGAAGACCCGGTTTTCGTGAAGTTCATGGAGGAGATCATCAAACCGAACACAGCCGATTCGTTGACCTTAGACTTCGAAATGGATCCGGGCAAAGACGTTCGCTTTTCGTAGCTGTGGCGGCAGCCGTGCCGGCTGCACAGTTTTGTGAAATGCAGGCGATACGCCTGCCACTACAGAGCGTTGCTATTTTTGCGCGCTGCGCGTAATCATCGATCTCGATGCGGCTCGGTTATCTTTATTCTCGGTATCCTGTCATTTCGCAAACCTTTTGCGATGCGGAGATGCTGGCCTTGGAGCGGTGCGGTCTCAAACTTGAGATCGGCTCGATTTATCCACCGCTCACCAGTCTGCGCCATGAACATATCTCCTGCCTGCGCGCGCCCATTCATTACGCCCCGCCGCAAGAAATCCTGAGAATCTCAGAAAAAAACGCGAAAATTGCCGGCAGATGGCCGCGCGATCTGGTCGAGCAGCACGAGCGCAGATACGGGCCGGGCATCAAGGCTTGCCTACGCGCGCGCAATGCTCTCTACTTCGCAGACTTTTTCGCGCGCAACGACGTCGATCATGTGCACGTTCATTTCGCAAACCGGGCGGCGCACACAGCGCTGTTCATGAAAGAAATTTCCGGCATTCCATTCAGCGTCACAGCGCATGGGCAGGATTTCATGAAGGACCTCGGCAGCGACGATCTCCTTCGCGAAATCTGCGCTGCCGCCGAGTTCGTCGCGGCTGAAACCGATTACAGCCGCGAGCTTCTTTGTGAGCGCTGTCCGGATTCCGCTGCGAAAATTCACCGCGTTTATAACGGAATCGATCTCGAACATTTTCCGACGCCGGCCCCAACCACGATCAATCCCGTGCCGCGCATCATCAGTGTCGGCCGGTTCGTTGCATTCAAGGGGTTTGAGCATCTCATCGACGCCTGCGCCGAGCTCGCAAGCCGTGGAGTCGATTTTACCTGCGATATCATTGGCGATGGCCCGCTGCACGACGCGCTGCGGGCAAAGATCGACGTGTTGAATCTCTCGTCGCGAATCAATCTGCTCGGTTCTCTGTCGCAACGAGCGGTATTGGAAGCCCTTCAAGCAGCCGACATTTTCGCGCTCGCATCGGTGACGGATGCTGAAGGCGCCAGCGATGTTTTTCCGACTGTAATCCTGGAAGCCATGGCATCGGCGCGCCCGGTGGTTTCCACCCGCCTTGCTGGGATTCCCGAATTAGTGGTGGGCGGCCAAACTGGCGTATTGGTTTCTCCCGAGGACACGTCTGCGCTGACCCAGGCCCTTGAGCAGTTGCTGCACGACACTGAATTGCGATTGCGTTACGGCCGTGCCGGGCGGGCGCGGATTGAGCAGCATTTCCGAATTGAAGACACTGTCGCGCCACTGCTCCGGTTGATAGAGGGCGCCGCGCGCAATCATCGGAACATAGACTTGCGGCCTGTGCGCTCAGCGGGTTTGCGACCCGCTGGATTGGGGGCAGCGGAGAACATCTCCGGTCGGCACACAGGGCATAGCCCCATGTTCCTCCGGCCAGCGGCGGTTGCGTATCTGATCGATCGCTGGCCCGATAACGGTCTGCCGCTCCTCGAACGCGAGCTTGAGGAGATGAAGCGCCGCGGTGTGCCCATCATTCCGCTGGTATGCGAATTCAATTCCAAGGCCCGGCTGAATCGTGCGATGGAACAAATAGCGCCGTCGCTGGAATTTTTGCCAGACGCGGTGGCGATAGAAGCAGAATGGCGAACAAACCGCGCTCTCGCGCAAAAATTGGAAGAGGAACGGGCACAGCAGAGCACCCGGGCACCAAGCGCAATTTTCTTGCGGCAGGCCCGTTTTGCTCTCGCGCTGCAAAAACCGCTCCGCGAGAAAAACGTTTCGCACATCCACGCGACGAGTTCTCGCGCGCTCGTCTGTGCTCTCATGCTGAAGAAACTTCTCAACGTGACGGTAAGCGCCACGATTGAGCTGCGGTCAGAATTGTCTCGAGAGTGGATCCAGAACGCGTTATCGGAATGTGTGGGCGGTCGTCTCAGCAATCGCAAATTGCTCGAACAACTCGATACTTCGTTTCTTTTCGACAAGACCACATTCCGTTCTGCTCCGCGCAAGGCGCTTGCCGTAATCAGTCAAAAGACTCGGATGGATTTGACGACGGGCGCACGTTTCTGGCAGGAATGGGCGAAGTTGCTTTTGCGCTCGAGTCGTAGCGATCAAAAATCGAAAATCGAAAATTCAAAATGAAGAAGGCCATTCTTCTCGCCGGCGGCGCCGGAACACGCCTTTATCCGCTGACGAAAATCGTCTGCAAACAGCTTCTCCCAATATACGACAAACCGATGATCTGCTATCCGCTGGCGACTTTAATGCTCGGCGGCCTACGCGAGGTGCTCATCATCTCGACTCCAAAAGATCTGCCAATGCTGGAAGACTATTTGGGCGAGGGGGCGCAACTCGGCATTCGGATCGAGTACGCCGAGCAGCCGAAACCGGAAGGGATCGCACAAGCCTTTTTGATCGGCGCGAAATTTATTGGGAACTCGGGTGCATCGCTCATTCTTGGCGACAACATTTTCTATGGGAAACTCGACTTCTATCGCGACGCACTCGCCATCGAGCGTGGCGCGTGCATTTTTGGATATCAAGTGCGCGATCCGCAACGCTACGGCGTCGTCGAGTTCGACGCCGAGGGCAAGGCAATCAGTCTCGAGGAAAAACCAAAACAACCGAAAAGTCATTTTGCGGTACCAGGGCTTTATGTTTACGACGAACGCGTTGTCGATCTCTGCCGAATGTTGCGTCCATCGGCTCGCGGCGAGCTCGAGATCACCGACCTGAATTTGCTCTATCTCAAGGAGAAGCAGTTACACGTGAAATTGCTCAGCCGCGGCATGGCTTGGCTCGACGCCGGCACACAGATGAGCTTGCTCGAAGCTGGGAATTACATCGCCACAATCGAACACCGGCAGGGATTGAAAATCGCGTGCCTCGAGGAAGTGGCCCTTCGCATGGGGTTTATCAGCCAGGCGCAACTGTCAGCGATCATCGATCGGTTGCCGAAAGGTGAGTATCGAGATTATCTACAAACAGTTTGCGATGAAGGTCCTTCGGCCGGCCCGGAGCCGGTCGGCTAGCGCTGCAGCTGGGGTCGTTGGCCTGACTGCCGTCTATTTCGGTTGCTCGCGTAACAGATGACTCGTGTCGGCGAGCAATTTCGTCACTGCGTCCGCTGCCGTTGCTTGGTAATAACCGCGGATTTCGCCATGTCGATCCACCAAAACCATCCGGGTGCTATGCACGGGAATTCCGGCTTCATCGCTGCCATCGGACACCGCAAGTTTGAAATCATCATGCGAAAGTTTGTAAATCGTGGACTTGGGTCCTGTGAGAAAATCCCAGCGTTTTGGGTCGGCGCGCAACTTCTCCGCGTACCCGCGCAGAACCTCCGGCTTGTCTTTTTCAGGGTCGACACTAAACGAGACCAAATGCACGTCGGTCTTTTCCAATGGCTCCTGCAATTCACTCATCCGTGTGCCGATAATCGGACACGGCCCTGGACAAGTCGTGTAAATGAAGTCAGCGATCCAAATCTTCCCAGCCAATCGCGCGGAGTCGAATGGCTGTCCCTCCTGGTTTATGAGCTGGAAATGTGGCACCGCGCCGTAGGAGGAAATGCTGCGCTGACGGAGCGCGTTCACCTCGATCTGTCGCAACCAAAGCAAAAGGCCAAGCGTCACCAGCGGAATGAGGATCAAGGTGATCTTCCAGGAGATCGACCTTCTCGCAGATGTGCGATTTATTGCTGCAGAAGCTGCGTTCATGCTTTCGTCAGGACCAAAGCCGCCAGCAACAGCGGAAGATAAACAATCGATGTGATAAACAGCAAACGAGCTGCTCTGGCGGTGCGCGCCTTTAAAAAACGCATCGCGACGGCAACAAACAAACCGCCAAGCACAAGCTCGATTGCGAGGTAAGCGAACGTGACAACTCCGACAAATGCGGGCAGGCCTCCTATCACCAGAAGCAAAATGCAGAAAAACACACTTTGGCTGGCGCTGCGTTCGCCGCTGCGGTCATCGCTCGAAATCATGCGAAAGCCCGCGCGCGAATAATCTTCCCGGTGCATCCAAGCAATCGCAAAGAAATGCGGCAATTGCCACAACAACAGGATCGCGAAAAGGCTCCAAGCGCCGGCTTCAATCGCTCCGCGCGCAGCCACCCAACCGATCATTGGCGGGATCGCCCCCGGGATGGCACCTACTACCGTGTTCGCGGTGCTGGCGCGCTTCAGTGGTGTGTAGCCAAAGATATAGATGACAATTGTAAGCGCGGCGAGCGTAGCACTAAGCGCGTTACAAGCCACCGCAAGATAGCTGACGCCAAGAACTGAAAGAGCGACGCCGAGCGTAAGCGCTTCGACAGGGCGCATGCGGCCAGCCGGAACGGGGCGTGTTCTCGTTCGACGCATAACCGCGTCGAGCTTGCATTCCCACCACTGGTTGAGGGCGGCTGCGCCGGCCGCCGCCGCCGCCGTTCCAAACACAACGTGAAACAATGCCGCATAGTTGATCGGTGATTCAGCTCCGAGATAAAAACCGGCCGCGGTGGTGAGCAGAACAAGCAGTGTGAGTCGCGCTTTGAACAGCTCGGCGAAATCAAGCACGCGGCCACGCACCGATTCGCCATTTCTCGCAGCAGTTTCAACCTCGGTCGCGTTGCGAATCACAGCGTCTTTCATGCGACGACGTGTTGCGGCGCGTCAGACGGGTCCGAGCCAGACTGGTATGGTGCCCTATCAAGCCGTCGATGCGAGATTCGCCGGCAAATTGCGCTAATGCTCACGCCAAAAGATAGCATGATCGCGCCACCCGCGACATGCGCAGTGGCAACGTCGGCCGCCTTGTTACTCCAAATTGTCCAAGCCCCGAGCGTAATCTGGCACGCAACCAACGCAACCCAGAAGACCGACAATCTTTTGAGCGCAGTGACGCCCTGCGCGTCTTTCCCAACACGGACACAAAATGCAACCACAGCGATCGCGATAAGAAGCGCGAGAAACCGGTGCGCCATTTGCAGCCAGATTTGGAACGCAGTCACGTCCGATAAGCCGCGTGCATCGCGCCAGGCATTGATTCTTGCAAGCACAGTCGCGCTGCTATCCGGAATCCATGCGCCGTTTGCCGTGGGAAAATCGAGAATTGCCAAGTCGCGATGCTGGTGCCGCATCGTCGCCCCGAGCGCAAGTTGCACATAAATCGCAAGCGTTATTGCAATAACCAGCGTTGTGATCGGCGCAATTTTTTTTGGATCGACAACGGAGTTAGCGAGTGTTCGCCAAAATTTTGAGGTCACCAGCGCAATCACGATCAGCAGGCCGAGAAACGCTTGCGCGAGACAGGCATGAAAGATTCCGATCTCGTCCTTAAGCATGGTGACGCGCAGTCCACCGAGCACGCCCTGCAAAATCACCGCGCTGAGGGCAACCGCTCCGAGGTTGCGAACCCATCGCCGAGGGTCGCTGCGCCAAAGCCAGATCGCGAGGATGATCGTCAGGAATCCAACTGCCGAAGCGATCAAGCGATGCGTATGCTCAAAGAAAATTCCGCCGATCCATTTTGAGACTGGGAACAGAAACATGTTGTAGCCAAACGTGGTCGGCCAATCTGGCACCGAGAGGCCAACGCCCTTACTCGTTACCATTCCACCGCTGCAAATGAGCAAAAGCGTCGCGATGCATGTAAGCCACGCGAAACAGTTGAGCCATTTTGTCGATCTCGCAGAATTCCCCGAATTCATCTCGGAAAAAGATAACCGCAGATTACGCGGATTTCGCAGATGAGTTTCTGTAGCCGTCGCCCAGTGGGCGACGCAACACCAGCTCTGTTTTCACATCAGCACGGCGCTTCGCACAGCGAAGCGGCTACAGCTGAGGACCCGGCGACGGTGCAGGCTGAGCTGGTTTGTTCTCTTGCTTCGCAGGTGGATTTTCCGTTTTCGGCGCGCCTGGCGCCGACGCACTCTGCGTACCCGCCAGTTCGGCACGCTCTTTGAGCCACGCCTGATAATCCTCCGGTGTATCGACCACCAGTGAGCCTTTCATGCTGTAATGGCCAAGACCGCAAAGCTGCGCGCAAATTACCTCGTACGTACCGGTCTTGAGCGGCGTGAACCAGATCGGAATGAGCGAACCGGGGATCGCGTCACCACCGATGCGCATGTGTGGCAAGAAGAAATCGTGAATCACATCTTTTGAGGCAAGTTCGAGAATAACCGGACGATTCACCGGCACATGAAGTTCGCCTTGCGTAATGATATCGTCTTTGCCGGCGGGGTCGTTGGGATCGAGGCCCATCGGGTTCGAGTTGCTCACAAAGCTGATATCGCGCCGGCCAAATTGTCCGTCGGGCCCGGCCAACTGAAAATTCCAGCTAAACTGCTGGCCTACGACGTGGACGACGAGCGCTTCCTTGCCTGGTGGAAACTGATTCACGCGCTTTGCCCAGAGTGGAATCGCAAATCCAAGCAGGAGTACCGCCTCGATCAAGACAACCGAGAATTCCAGATGCGTCGAGATGGGGCTCCTTACGCCATGGTGATCCGCAGCCGGGTGCCGCCCTTTCCGAAAACGAATCAGGACGAAAATAAAAAACGCCGACCAACCGAGAAAAAGCGCGCCCATGAACCAGTGGCAAAACTCGAGGATATGGTCGATTTGATATCCATGTGAGGAGGCGTTCGGCGGCTGACCCAGGAATTCGTTGATCAGCGCGAGGCTACTCATAGTTGCTCAGATCTTCCTCGGTGATCTCTTGATAAGGCTCGGCCGGCATGCGCCCATGCCGCCAGAGATGAAAACTGAACGCTCCGATCCCACCCAATACCGACATAACCGCGCCAAAAAGGAACCAGATTGCCACCGCCATGTGCTCGGTCGATTTTCCATCTTTTGCTCCGTAACAAAACGGACATGCCAGCGCTTGTCCAAGTGGTGAAAAGATCCACAAAAGCAGGACCGACAGAATTTTCGCTTTCATGTGATGATGCGAAGCCGTTTCATTTTGCGATAGAACCAGACGCCGTAAATCACCAGCACAACCGCCGCGGCAAGCGATAAGATTGCTCCGGCAAGATAAATTGGAGCGCCTTCTACCAGATCGACCCAGATGCACGATGCTCCGATCCCGAGCGCAAGCAGCGTCGAGAAAATAATGAAAACAATATGGAAGCCCTTAAGCGACATTTAATGAAAGACCGGGTAGTCGTACCACGCCAAAAAGATAAGCCAGAAAAGTCCGAACACAAAAAAGCCGGTGAAAATCAGGATGCGGTAGATGAGGCGAACCGCCGCGGCAAGCGATAAGATTGCTCCGGCAAGATAAATTGGAGCGCCTTCTACCAGATCGACCCAGATGCACGATGCTCCGATCCCGAGCGCAAGCAGCGTCGAGAAAATAATGAAAACAATATGGAAGCCCTTAAGCGACATTTAATGAAAGACCGGGTAGTCGTACCACGCCAAAAAGATAAGCCAGAAAAGTCCGAACACAAAAAAGCCGGTGAAAATCAGGATGCGGTAGATGAGGCGCTTTTCCGCGGCAAGATGCATGAAGATTGCCGCTACCAAGCCCGCCTTAAGCGTTGCTACGAACATGGCTACGGCGACGTTCGCTTTGCGCGCGCCAAAATCGACATAAGAAAGTGCGACTGTAATGGCTGTAAACGCGAGTAGCAGCGCACCCACCATCAAGTAACCACGGACGTGCTTCTGCACGTTGTGCGCGTATTCCTCGTACTCCTTTGGGTCTTGGGAAACGTCAGGCGGGTTGTTCATGGATTAGAGGAGATAAAAAAGTGGGAAGACGAAGATCCAGATTAGATCGACAAAATGCCAAAAAAGGCCGGCTACCTCAACACGATTGGCAAGATGTTCCGGGTTGCGCTGGTAAAGCTTTTTGCTGACCGGCAACCACATGTAAATGAAGACGAGCACACCGCCGAGCACATGCATGCCATGCAAACCAGTGATCGTGAAATAGCTGGCAAAGTACGCGCTATGCTTAGGCAGGAACATCGTAGCGTACTGGACGTCTTCCTTCTCGATCTTGGCAATCTTGTCGGTAGGCGGCATATAGAAAAAGTGAGGTCGGTCCATTGCAGGATTGATCGGATCGGCGTTCACTGGATCAAGCGCAACTTCGTAGTCCTTAATGTTGGGGTCGTTCAGCGCCGCGCGATTGTGCAAATGACCAGTGATCTCGAGGCGCGGCGGAAGGCCTTTCGCGGCCGCATGCTCATTCCCAAGATACTGTTCGTAATTTCCGAGCGCTTCCGGTTTAATGTAAGCGCCGAAGTGATCAAACTTCTGCGGCCACTCGTAAACGAGTTTGACCGTCAAGAAAATCACGCCGCATAAAATCGTGGCCAGCATGTACCACCAGTACGCACGGTATCGACGCATTTTTAGCGCAGCCCAAGCCAGCACCACCGTCACCGACGACATGATGAGGATGGCGGTGTTCATTGTGCCGACGGGAACATTGAGAAGCCCATGCGGCCACATCCCCGGCGGCGCATCGAGTCGCAAAAAGATGTAGGCGGAAAAAAGTCCGCCGAAGAGCATCACTTCCGACGCGAGAAACAACCAGATGCCGACCTTGGCGTTCCAGAGACCGGTGTCAGGCCGAGTCGAGACGGTGTACGGAATCTCCATCGCGTCCGCTTAGGCGGGGACCAGCTCGGCCGGCGGTTTGCGGCGTGTCCGCTCGCTCGGCTCCACCGGCTCGTTTTGCATTGTGAAATCTTGTTCGCGGCCCGGGAGGCTATATTCATAGGGGCCACGATAGGCGACCGGGGTCGTCACGAAATTTCCGTGCGGCGGCGGCGAAGGCGCGGTCCATTCCAGCGTGGTCGCTTCCCACGGGTTGTCATTCACCTTTTCGCCGTGCTTGATACTCCAGAAGAAATTGATGATGAACGGGATTTGCGCCAGACCCATGATCCACGCGGCCCACGAGATCGGCGTGTTCCATTGAAAACCGGTCAATCCCCAAATCGTGTGATCACCCGAAACGGTCCACCCCTGCCCGCCATCGTACCAACGCCGATGCATACCGGCCATTCCCTGCAGAAACATTGGTAGAAAGATCACGTTCATACAGATGAGCGTCGGCCAAAAATGCACTTTGCCCCAGAAATCGTTCATCTTTCGGCCAGTCGCTTTCGGAAACCAATAGTAAATGCCCGCGAAGAGCGCGAAGATCGTGCCCGGCGCGAC
>QHOM01000249.1 GCA_003218785.1 Verrucomicrobiota bacterium | reverse complement strand
GGGCCCTCTGGCCTGTTATTATATCCGGCACGGAAACCGTGAAGGATCGGGCGCTGGCGTTTTTCGCCGCTATCTTTTTTGGCTCGCCATGGATCACGACTCAGCCGGCCGATAAGACCGTTACCGCAGGCATGACGGCCAAGTTCCATGTGAGGGCTACAGGCACGCCGCCATTGAGCTACCAGTGGAGAAAGAATGGTTCAAACATCACTGGCGCAACGCAGCGATCCTACACAACGCCAGCGACAACCGTGGCTGATAACGGCAGTCTCTTCTCAGTCGTAGTCAGTAACACTATCGGACGTGTGACCAGTATTAACGCGACGCTTACGGTTCATTAGGGAGTGACCTCCCAAAGAGCGCTTTTCTTCCCCGCATTTTGGACAACGTTTCACCACAGGTTTTCAACAGAGCTAAAGAACGTTTTAACTAATGCGGCTTCGGGCTTAGATTTTGAGATTGGAACAGGTTTCTGCTACTGCCTCTATGGCGCCGGCGCGCTCACTGCAGCTTCCGCGTTGATCAGCCCCCAACCAATCGAGTACCGAATAACAGCGAAGCTTTCATAACCCCGAATCTTCCGGATATGTGGCTAGCGATGATTTTCTTCGCGACGGGCGCGAAACGGCAAAGGCCGATAGCGAATGAGCGCGTCCACGCCGCGCTGGCCGCAATTGTTGGGTGCGCACGCTTTGCGCTGCCCGCGTAAAACAATCTTAAAGCGAGTTCAGAAAATCGAATATCTGGGCTTTCTGGAAGTCACCCAGCGCGTTGAACGCGTCCCTCACAGCCGCGGCTTGGCCTCCATGCCGTTGGATGGCGTCATCTGCGGTAAATGATAGACCGTCGTGCATCAGCCGGTTGCGAGTCCGAAGTCCCCAAAGTGGAGCGGTACGAATTTGGCTTGCAGTCCCTGCGAATTGGGGAGTGGGCTCAATCGGTATACCGTCACCGGTGCCGATATCGTGCAACAAGAAATCGCTGTAGGGATGGAGGCGTCTGTTGGCCAGAGCGGCGGGAACGGTGAACGCGCCGCCGTTGATCGGCGTTCCCGCGGCCGCCGTGACGATGGTAGAAACGTGACAAATATTGCAGCCTATTTGGTTAAACTTGTTTTCGCCGAAGTGCACATCAGGCGTGATAGGTCCACGCGGCGGCGCCTTTGTCGATCGCATAAAGTTGACGAATGCCTGAGGATCTGTGCCATCGTCTTCAGGTTCTGGCAGGGGGTCATAGATCGTGCCATATCCGACAAACATGCCTTGCGACGTATTTTCATCCGGAAAGAGAGGACTGGTGATGCCCATTTCGTTGAGATAGGCATCACTGGCAAACGACAAGAGACTGCGGTGCTGGCATTTCCATCCAAACCGGCCAACGCCGGCGCTGCCATCGCCTTCTAGAACAGCAACTTCGGGAGCCGTGCCCTGCATATCGGGCGGCTGTGCGTCTCGAATTGCAGTGAGCGTGCTGTCTGAGACGCACTCGGCATAGCCATCACCCATGGTGTTCGTTGACATGCGGAAAGTTCTTACGGTGTCCACCGGAAGCACATGTTCCACGATATCAGGGAACGTGGCACGCGATTGGATGAGCGAACCGCCCGGCGATTCGAAAAACTGGCCATTGAAGGTATGCCCAGTCCGGTGCTCGGCGATCTGGCTCGCGCCCCCCGTGACAATGTTCTGATGGCATGCGCTGCAGCTCTGGGTGTTATAGGTAGGCCCAAGACCGTCCTCTGCGGTTTCCTTTTCTTCGAAAATGAACCGGCCATCGTTATAAGAGCGAAGTGGCTCCACGTTGTCCTCAGTGATCGTATCAAAATCCGGCCCCTGTTCAAAGTAGCCGTTGGTTAGGTCGTCAAAACCGGTGACCGCTTCGCGTGAGCTGGGGTTATCGCCGTTGACCGCAGTTTTACTGCCTGGCATGGAGAAAAATTGGGCCGGACCTTCGGGCGCAGCTCTCCCGCGAGGAATGAATCTATTCTGGGGGGTTTTCTTAGTCGGGGACTGCCCCTGTCCCTCCAACGATGTAATCAAAACTGCTGCCGTAGCGACAGTCGCTAACGCGATTGAGAGGAACGTTCTGGGTTTCATGGTATTTACTTCATGGTATCGGTGAAAGCACGGACGTTGTTGATGAAGTCGTAAAGTTCCCGTGCCCATCACCCAAGAGCACAGTAACCGTTCCGTCAGTCCTGTTTGTAACCGCCAGGTCGAGATGGCCGTCGTGGTTAACATCGACGGGAATGACGGTGTGAGGTTCCTCTCCCACGGTCAAAACCGGTCCGGCCGATAAGTGTCCATGACCGTCGCCGAAGAAAAGGTCAACCTCAGTGCTATGCTGGTGCGGCGTCTGAAGTCCGGTTACAGGAAATGCCACGTCCAGCTTCCCGTCCTCATCGAAATCCCCAATGGCGATGTCGCCTTTTAGGTTTCCCGGGCCCACCTGCACTGTCTGCGCCAGAGCAAAAACACCCCTGCCGTTGCCAAGGAACGTGGAAATATAGTTGCCGGTAGTATTGCCTGGGAGCGCTCCCGCCACGACAATGTCCGGGATACCGTCGTTGTTCAGGTCGCCAATCTTACAACTCGATGGCAAATCACCGACTGAGAACGTGCTAATCGTGAATCCTCCTGCCCCATCGCCTAGCATGACAGTGGCCGCGCTGATCCCCGGGTCGCTTTCGATAACGCCCACCACCGCGTCCAGATTTCCATCGCCATTGAGATCGCCCGCGTCCATGCCGAAGGGGTGTGTCACGGCTTCTTCCAGGGGAGGGCCAGGAAAATTCCCCTTCCCATCGCCAAAATAGAATAGGCAGACATCATCATCCGGGCCGTTCACTAGGATATCAAGCCGGCCGTCGTTATTGAAGTCTCTCAAAAGATGACGAACCGGCTCGCCGTCGCCGTCGATTTCGGTAGGCGGGGCAGCCCAATGGAATGCACCTCCATCCCTGTTTACATCGCCCATCTGGAGTCCCTTTGTGAGGGTATCAACCGGAAAATGTCCCCCCAAAGTGAATCCGCCCTGGCCGTCTCCAAACAAGATGGCCACGACATCAAATCCAGTGCAATTGACTGCCAAATCCATGTTGCCATCCTGATTGAAATCGCCGGCCAGGAGCAATTCTGGCGCGATAATGCTGCCGGTTCGATGGTTAGCCAACGCCGATGGTAAAAGCGTGGTGGAAATGATTAAGCAAGCCAAAGCTGAGAATTGTATTTTTTTCATATTTTTTTATCCCCTTTTTACTAAATCTTTTTTATCCACTTTTACTGAATCTCGACCTGACCGATTTGGAGATGAGTTTCGATATCTCCGTCCGGAAGAACTAGATCTGAACGAGGGAGAGAAGCTGTCGGGAGAAGCGCCCTTTCCCGGATTCAGATCTTGGTCTCTACACCTTTTGCCAAAAATCTCACCGGCTTGGCAAGAACAAAAATGACACGCTAGCTACCAGATCAGGATTACGTTTTCCACGTCCTCGGCCACCAACCCGATCAATGGCGGACAGAATCAGCTTTTTTTTGGTCAAAACGCCTCCTTGATTAGCACAGGCGCATTAAATATTTACTTTTTACTTCGAATCCCAAAAGCCATTAAGGACGTCCCAATCGGCATCGGGAAAGGAGCGCTCAGTTCCACCTTCTGAATCATCCGCAGAATTTTTCGGGTGACGACATTGTGTTCCGCGAAACCGGTGTGGATTGTCTGTTCACGGGAAACAAAGCGGACAACGACCGTTCGAGCAAAAAGAAAGGGTAAGAGCGTAAGCCCCCAATAGGCAATACTCAATGGCTCGATGTTGGTGTGGCAAAATAACC
>QHOM01000248.1 GCA_003218785.1 Verrucomicrobiota bacterium | reverse complement strand
GGTACTTTACAAGTGATCCGGCTTTTACTTGGAGATGGGCGTTCTTCATCAATATCCCGATAGGAATCGCAGCCCTAGTCGGGGCTGCATTCGCGATTAAGGAGACTCGATTCA
Organism: Verrucomicrobiota bacterium; assembly: GCA_003218785.1. Lineage (GTDB taxonomy): Bacteria > Verrucomicrobiota > Verrucomicrobiia > Chthoniobacterales > UBA10450 > Udaeobacter. Next base: position 2,117 of record QHOM01000248.1, on the reverse strand, counting down.
AGGATCCAAAATACACCGCTGACTACTTCGGACTGATATTCATCACGCTCGGTCTAGCCAGTCTCCTGTTCGGCTTTATTGAAGCTCAGACTTATGGTTGGATTGTTCCGAACAATGAATTCACGGCGGGAGGGTTCACATGGTCTGTCTCAAACCCAGTATCACTTCCCCTCGTTTCGATCATAACCGGGCTTGTTCTACTTGCGATGTTTACTTTCTACGAGGTCCACCGACTCAGGATGGGAAAGGTTCCCCTTTTTGATTTCAGTCTCCTCAAATTCAAGGGTTTCCGGTACGGCCTATTCACGGTTACCATTGTTGCTATGGGTGAGTTCGGAGCAGTATTCATCATTTCAATATTCCTTCAAACGGTCAAGGGACTCTCAGCATTCGATGCCGGTCTCACATTCCTACCCATGGCGATCTCAGTATTCATCTTTGCACCTGTAGCGGGCATTCTAGCCACCCGGTTTGGACCCAAATGGGTCGTCACCACCGGCATGGCTCTTGAAGCCATTGCGCTCTTCAGCCTATCACAAATCATCAGCGTCGAGAATCCTGTCTCTTACATGTATCCTATCCTCGTCATCTATGGCGCAGGGGTTGGTCTGGCGATTAGCCAGCTCACGAGCACTGTCTTGCAGAGTATACCATGGCAGAAGGCCGGAGTAGGATCCGGAGCAAACAACACTGTCAGACAGATCGGTTCAGCCTTCGGAATCGCTGTAATCGGCGCAGTCTTGGTGGCCCAAATCTCCACGGTTGGTGTGGCCGACCTCGCAACAAGTACCGCAAGTTTCACCATACAGCAGAAAGTCGCGTTGACAGCCGCCCTCAACTCAGGACTCTCTGGAGGAATAGACCCCTCCTTTCTCGCTATATTCGGTAGGAACGTACCTGCCGTCCTTTCAATCCTGTACGATGCAATTGCCCAAGGAGCACGCTGGGCCGCGTTCACGGCCGGGATATTCGTGTCGCTTGGAGCTATCAGCTCACTCCTAATCCCGAACCCAAAGTCAGCCCAGACCGCGAAGACTACTGTCGTCGCCAAAGTTAGTCATCGCGAAACATCTCGAGCCGTGAGCACTGTCATTATCGGCCAGTTCGCGATAACAATAGGCCTGCTTGCTGCTATCTCCAACGAGTATCAGTCCAATTATTTCTTCCAGCTATGGATAAGCCAGAACGCGTCGCCGCTTGGCTTCCTCCTCACAGGGTACGTCGGAACAGTGCTTGTGGCGATTGTTGGAGGAGCACTCATTTTGTGGAAACTTGTCCTATCTCGAAGAAAATCCGGGGCCGAGTCAAAACCGAATAGCTGATCGCCTTGCAGGCGAAGTGACGCATGCTAATTGTCTCGTAAGAAGCCAGGGATTTCATCGCACGCGTTTCGCGTTCGATACCTACGCCGTAGCAGAGAAATCTATCGTCGGTATCTGGAGACTAAGCCATGGGTCAAGCAGATGCACTCGACTTTTCTCGGGCTAAAGCCGGGAATGGAAATCTTGGACGTTGGATGCGGAACCGGAGACTTCACCAGATACCTAGCCAGCCTCATACCTGGAAAATGTGTCATCATCGGAGTGGACATTCGGGCCGCCAACATCCGGACCGCTGAAAAACAAACTAAGGAGGAAGGGTTGGCAGGGAAGATCACTTTTCGTAAAGGTGACGCCTACAACACTCCCGTTGAAGACGGCTGGGCGGACCTTGTCTGCTGTAGGACACTCTTGATGCACCTGACTGACCCGCTGAAAGCTGTCAGGGAGATGGGCCGCGTCGCACGGAAAGGAGGAACCGTGGCAGCCTTCGAGCGCGGTAGGTTCCCCGATGCAGTCTATGTACCCAATGATGAGACGCTCACCAAGCTGGTCATCAGGCTCAGCGAGTCGTATGTCGACGGAGTAAGAAAACTGGAAGGGAAACATTTCGACATCGGCAATAGACTGCCTACAATCTTCCACGAAGCGGGATTACGCGGGATAATGGCAGAGTACCAAGCAGATACGTATCTGACCTCGGACCCGAGAAGGAGACTCGAAGACGTAAGGGACGAGTTAGCATTTTACCTCGCGACCCTCAAAGAGACAAAGAAGCTCGATGTCAAGGCGATGCTG
>QHOM01000247.1 GCA_003218785.1 Verrucomicrobiota bacterium | reverse complement strand
GGATTAGGGTGAGGGGTTCGCGGCAATGAGCGGCGTGCAGATTCATCCGACTGCGATTGTTGATGCGGGAGCGGAAATCGGTGCGGGAACAATCGTCGGTCCCTACAGCGTAATCGGAGCGGACGTTGTGCTTGGCCCAAACTGCTGGCTGCAGCATCACGTCACACTCTGCGGGCCGATGAAGGCCGGCGCGAAAAACAAGTTTTACGCCTACTGCTCCATCGGCCAGCAAACGCAGGATTTAAAATATCGAGGTGAACCGACTTATTTGGAAATTGGCGACGGAAACACATTTCGCGAATTCGTGACGGCGCATCGCAGTACCACGAGCGAAGGCAAAACGCGGATTGGTAATCGCGGAAATTTTCTGGCCTACAGTCACATCGCATGCCGTGATGGGCGGACTCACAGCGGTGCATCAGTTTTGCCGGATCGGGCGGTTTGCAATAACCGGCGGCTGCTCGAAAATTGTGCAAGACGTTCCGCCGTTCATGATCGCCGACGGCAATCCGGCGGAAATTCGCGGGATTAACCTCGTCGGCTTGGAACGCAAGAATTTTCCGCCCGAAAGTGTAAAGCTAATCAAGGAAGCGTTTCGCCTGATTTACCGTTCAAAATACAACACCCGCCAGGCAGTTGAAGCGATGCGCAAGGAATTACCTCAGAAAGAAGAGATCACCGAGATCATTGACTTCATCGAACAAAGCGAGCGTGGAATTATTCGTTGAGATTTTGACCGCGGATTACGCGGATGACGCTTTTTCGGCTTGGCAGACAGGTAATTGATTGCAGATTTTGAGGCCGAATTCTCGTTAGAGGTAGCCGTGATTCGATTGCCGCTCATTACAGCAGCGCTTGTTGCCGTGTTGTGGTGGCTATTCCACATCTCGTAGCGCAAGTCGTTGCGAGTCGTTCTCATCGTCTTCGCCATCATCATCGCGCTGCCTCTCGGCCTGCTGTTCGCTCAGTGGGGATACGAGCTTAACATGAGGCTTCGCGCCGGCCGGATTACAGCCCAGCTAGAAAGTTATCGCGCATCTCACGGTAAGTGTCCGGTTTCTCTCTCGGATCTGAGATTCGTGAGGTCAACGGCCCTATTTACTACGAACGTGATTTCGACTCGCCATTCGAATATTATTTGTGGTTCGGCACGGGCGTCGGCACCGTTTCCCAATACGATTCCAAGACCCGCATATGGCATGCACCGCAATAAAGTTTAACCCTGCGCTCTAGCTAGCCGCTGGGCGAATTAATTATAAACGGAGCTGCAGCCCGTCATATGCGATGTGTGTGTAAGCAGGGAGCCGGGACTCGGCGGATTGCGGAAGGTCGTGGCAGATGTGGGTGAAGTAAGTATCGCGTGGCTTTACACGCGCGGCGACTGCCAGAGCCTGACCTACGCTCAGATGTGTCGGATGCGGTCTCTCCCGCAGCGCGTCAATGATCAAGACTTTCACGCCAGAGATAAGGTCGGCAATGGCATCCGGTACGGCGCTGCAATCGCTTAGGTACGCGACAAGCTTTTGATTCGCGCGCGAGAAAAGATAGCCGTTCACGATCGAGTCACCATGCGGCACCGCCAATGGAGTGATCAACGTCTCGCCTAGTTTAAACGGGTCATCAATAATGTGCGGCTCGGGCTTCAGATAATATGGAACCGGATTGCTGGTGCTGAACGCGAACCGAAACGCGCGCTCCAGATCCCGCATCGTTTCAGGCGATGCATAAACCGGCATTGAGCCACGTGCGTGAGAAAATCGCCGAAGATCATCGAAGCCCATGATGTGATCGGTGTGCGAGTGCGTGAAAACGACCGCATCGACTTTGCGGATATTTTCGCGAAGCGCTTGGGTCCGGAAATCGGTCCCAGTGTCCACCACGAAAGAGCACTCGGGCGTTTCGATATAGATCGAAGAACGCAGCCGTTGATCGCGCGGATCTGGAGATCGACACACATCGCAATCGCAACCAATCATTGGCACACCTTGAGACGTTCCGGTGCCGAGGAACGTGAGCTTAAGCGCTGACTTGAGAGTTGAAGGTTGAGTTGGCAAGCTGTCACTGTCCGCTCTCAACTAATAACTCTCAACCTCCCCAATGCCCGCCGTCCTCACCTTGTTGCGAATAAAGAATCTCGCGCTTGTGGAAGAACTCGAGTGGCAGATGGCGCCGGGATTCATCGCGGTCACCGGAGAAACCGGCGCCGGCAAATCGATCATCATTGGTGCGCTGCAACTTTTGCTCGGCGAGCGCGCCGATAAATCGCTCATTCGCACCGGCGCCGATCTTTGCACGGTGGAGGCAGTGTTTGCCGGCGGCGATTTGAAAAAGCTCAATCCGCAGCTTGTCGAGGCCGGAATCGATCCATCCGAAAACGATCTCATTATTAAGCGAAGTTTCTCGTCAAGTGCAGGCACCCGTCAGTTCATCAACGGTTCGCCAACCACATTGTCGATCTTAAAAAATCTCGGCGACAATCTTGTCGATCTTCATGGACCACACGATCACCAGTCATTGCTCTCACCGGAGAAACAATTAGGCTTGCTCGATTCGTTTGCGCGCGCCGAAGAGCAACTCGCCGAATATCGAAAGCATTATCGCCAATTGCAGACGCTGCTGGCTGAGCACGCGGCGCTCAACACGGTGGAGACGGCGCGCGAACAAGAGCTCGATCTGCTTCGCCACCAAATCAACGAAATCAGCTCCGCCAATCTGGTCGCGGGAGAAGAAGAAGAGATCGAGATACGGTACAAACTAGCCAGCAACAGCAAACGATTGATCCAACTGGCGAGCGCCATCGCGAACAAACTTTCCGAAGAGGACGGTTCCGTTCTTTCGCAACTCGCGGAGACGCAGCGGCTATTACGCGAATTGGAAAAGATCGACAGTTCTATTGCTCAGTTTTCGTCCGCTCATGCGACAAGCGTGGTCGAACTTTCGGAGATTTCACGCGCGCTTTCCAGTTATGCCGAAAAGCTCGATCTCGATCCACAACAGCTTGCCGCGCTTGAACAACGCGTTTCGCTCTTCGAAACGTTGAAACGCAAATACGGCGGATCGATCGCCGAAGTAATTGCGTTCGGCGAGCGCGCAGCCGAACGGATGCGGAAAATCGAAGGGCGCGACGCCGAGCTGGAACGGCTCGCAAAAGAAATCGAAAATCTCCGCGAGCAAATGAACCACAGCGGCGAAGCACTCCGAAAGCTTCGAACAAAAGCAGCGCCCAAGCTTTCTGAGAATATCCGGCGGAACCTTCGCGATCTCGGGTTTCGCCAATCTGGATTTGAGGCAAAACTAAGCGCACTCGACGAACCACGCCCAAATGGATTCGATTCCGTGGAATTACTTTTCTCGCCAAATCCCGGTGAACCGTTGAAGCCGCTT
>QHOM01000246.1 GCA_003218785.1 Verrucomicrobiota bacterium | reverse complement strand
TCCGTCGTTTTCTTCCTCGAGCAACGGCAGCGCCAGCGTGTCGCGATAAAAGGCGACCGTTTGCTCATAGGTGTGGCTCGGGCATTTGATCGCGATGTTCGCTCCACCTGAGAATTGAGGCCCTTGAACGTTGGCGACCATGACTCCCGCGTCGAAAAAAGAAGACCTACCGTTCTTTGCCGCCCGGCTCGGTCATTTTGATCGGGTCAAGCGCACGCTCCAGTTCTTTTTCCGGCAACACTTTTTTCTCCCGGGCAATTTCACGAACGGTGCGTCCGGTTCTCGCGCTTTCTTTCGCAATTTCAGCCGCACGATCATAACCGATCCTTGGGGCGAGACTGGTCACCATCGCCATGGAAAGCTCGATCAACTCGCGACAGCGCTCCTCGTTTGCAACAATGCCACGCACGCATTTGTCGCAGAAAACATCGGCAACGTTCGCAAGCAGCCGGATCGATTCGAGAAGATCATGCGCCATTACCGGCATCATGACGTTTAATTCGAAGTTTCCGTTTGCCCCCGCCCAGGTGATGGTCGCGTCGTTGCCGATCACTTGCGCAGACACCATCATGACCGATTCGCACATCACGGGGTTCACCTTGCCCGGCATGATCGAGCTGCCCGGTTGCGTGGCGGGAAGTTGAATTTCGCCGATGCCGCACCGCGGTCCGCTGCCGAGCCAGCGAATGTCGTTTGCGATCTTAAACAAGCTGACCGCAATCGTTTTTAGATGACCACTCACTTCAACAACCGCATCCTTTCCGCCTTGCGCTTCGAAATGATTCTTTGCCTCGTAAAAGGCGATCCCGGTGCGTTGCCCCAAATGCCGCAGCATTTTGCCGGGAAGATCGACATGGCGATTTAGCCCTGTGCCGACCGCTGTTCCGCCGAGCGCAAGCTCGCGCAAAGCATCCATCGATTTTTGCGCGCGCTCCCTGGCGTAGGTAACTTGCTGGGCATAACCGGAAAATTCCTGCCCCAGCCGGATCGGTGTCGCGTCCATCAAATGGGTCCGGCCGATCTTGATGATCTCCCAAAACTCTTTCGCTTTGGCTTCCAGTGCGACGCGTAATCTTTCCAAAGCCGGAATGAGACAGTCTTTTAACTGTTCCGCCGCGCTAATGTGGATCGCGGAGGGAATCACGTCATTGCTCGACTGACCCATATTGACGTGATCGTTGGGATGAATCAGTTCACGCGACCCGATTGGTTTGCCAGCAAGTTGCGCGCAGCGATTTGCGATTACTTCGTTCGCGTTCGTGTTGGTGCTTGTGCCCGAGCCAGTCTGAAAAATGTCGAGCGGAAAATGATCGTCGAGCTTTCCCTCGACGACTTCCTCGGCTGCTTGCACGATCAACGCGGACCGCTCCGCATCGAGCAGGCCAAGATCATGATTGGCCTGCGCGGCCCCCCATTTGATCAAGCCCAAGGCGCGAATAAACGGCCGCGAAAACCGATAGCCGCTCACTGGAAAGTTAAGGACCGCGCGGTGTGTGGAGGCACCATGCAGCGCCGACGCCGGCAGGGACATCTCGCCCATCGAGTCTTTTTCTGTGCGCGTCGGCCTGTCCGTCATGCCGAGCTATCTGCGCCAACGCCAATCGGCGTCCGCTGCGCGGCGCGGTACTCCCAGCCATTCAGCGATTGCGCCGATTGCGCCTTCTGAAAAACGGTGATGAACATCGGCGGTATATTTTGCAGGAAATATTCCGATTCAGCGTGCTCGAAAAGCGTCGCGTGCTGCTTCAGCTCGTTGGTTACCTGATAAATGATGAAACTGCCGCCCGGCGCGAGCGCGTCATGCGTTTTTTGCAGGAGCGCGCGTTTCTTGTCGATCTTGAGAATACTGAACGGAATGCCCGAAAGAATGTAATCGCAGGAGGCGAATCCACGACGCTCCAACTCCTGCGGCAAACGCGCCGCATCTCCATGGACAACATGCACGCACCGATCGCCGGCAAATTGCCGTTCGAGAGCGCGAGAGAGGGCCGGATCCAGCTCAAACAGGAGCAAATGCGAACCCGCGCTCATCCGTCGTGCAATCTCGCGTGAGTGCACGCCTTCGCCCGGGCCGTACTCGGCGATCACGCGCGGCTGGCTGAAGTCCATCTTGCTGGCAACCCGTTCCACGAGCGCTTTCGAGCTGGGGACAATCGACGCGATTTGAAATGGCCGTTGCAGGAAACGCTTAAAAAACAGTGCACTCACGAGATGCGCATAATCGTCCCGCGCCTCCGAGTTGTCCAGCGGTGAAGTAACTATTGACTCGCCGAGCCGCGATCCCCCATCTCTCGGTTCTGTAGATACGCTTGAACTGCAGTTCACCCCTCAGCGGGGACATTACAACGAGTATCTATGTTCGTAGTTCCGAGAGATGTCGGGATTGACGAGGCTCTCTTTAGAATGTGACGACGACACTATCACGGCGGTGAGCATGTCGCGGTCAGATCGAATCGTTGAATGGTCGTGTATTATTGAGAGAGCGATCGTAGCGAACCTTGACAAGATAAAAACCGTGCGTTTGATGGAAGTTGTAATTCCGCTGTTCCGAAGTCAGACCCTCCGCGGGCTTCGGTTCGACTTCTCACCGCGCCACTCGAATTCGCGATGCTCGGGGTCTACCCTTAAGCTGCCCGGCTTTCTACACGATGAAACGCACAGCCCAATTGTATTTGATCATTGTCAGTATTGTCGGCTTGGGCATCTTCTTCATCCTGCATCTGGGGAGTCATCTGCCTCCGCCGATTTCTTCAAGCTCAGCTGAGGCTACGGCACAAGCTACTCGACACGTAACCGATGCTAGTAACTCCTCGTTTGTCGCTTCGGTGGAGTCGAGCTTGCGCCAGAACGGCGCCAATCCGCTAAGCCGGCTCTTTTTGCAGCTCTTTGTC
>QHOM01000049.1 GCA_003218785.1 Verrucomicrobiota bacterium | reverse complement strand
TCGAGGCTATGACTCCGCCGGCGTCGCTGTTGTAGATGGAGGACATCTGGAGATGCGTAAATGTGCCGGACGCATCGCGGCGCTTGCAAGATTGACGAAAAAGCGACCGCTTTCGGGCTGCTTTGGTATCAGTCACACACGCTGGGCTACGCACGGCAAAGTGACCGACGAAAACGCGCACCCGCACTTTGATGCCAGCGGCAAGCTCGCGCTCGTGCATAACGGGGTGATCGAAAATTATCGAGTGCTTAAACAGGATCTAGTCCACAACGGCGATACCAAATTTCGCTCGGAAACCGACACCGAGGTGCTCGCGCATCTGATTGGAAGACTCTACGACGAATCGTGCGCAAGCACGGTGGATGTTTATCAGAAAAGAGCGCGCCTCCTTGGTGCGGTTCGCGCTGCGCTTCAAAAAGTGATCGGCACGTACGGCATCGCGCTGGTTCACGCGGATGTCCCGGATTTCATGATCGGCGCGCGACGAGGAAGCCCGCTGGTCCTTGGGGTAGGCAAAGGCGAAAACTTTCTTGCCAGTGACGTGAGCGCAATCGTCGCTTACACCCGCGACGCTGTTTACTTAAACGACTTCGACGTGGTCAGCGTGGAGCGAGACAAATTCGAGATCACTTCGCTCGGTGGAGAAAGTGGCGATCATCCAGTGAGCAAAGTCGAATTCACTGCCGAGGACATTAAGAAAGGCGATTTTCGACATTACATGCTCAAGGAGATCTTTGAGCAGCCCGACACGGTGCGCGATGCGATGCGCGGCCGTCTTAGCGTTCAAGAATGCACCGCGAAGCTGGGCGGCTTGAACATGACGCCCGCCCAATTGCGCGACGTCGGGCGCATTATTCTTACTGGTTGCGGCACCGCTCTCCATGCCGGCAGGATAGGGGAATATCTAATCGAGCGCCTGGCGAATATTCCCACCGAAGTCGAATATGCGAGCGAGTTTCGCCATCGCAACACGCCGATGACGCCGGAGACTCTGGTTTTTGCCATCAGCCAGAGCGGCGAAACTGCGGATACGCTCGGAGCACTTCGTGAAAGCCGGCGCAAAGGTTTTCGGACGCTGGGAATTTGTAACAACGTCGCGAGCACGATCGCGCGCGAGAGTGACGGTGGCGTTTACATGCATGCCGGTCCAGAGATCGGCGTCGCAGCCACGAAATCCTTTACTTCGCAACTTGTCATTCTCACTCTCATCGGTCTGCTTTTCGGCCGGATGCGAAATCTTTCCACGGCCGAGGGAAGCCGGATCATTGAAGCACTGGAAGCATTGCCCGAGCAGATCGAGGAAGTTCTGAAACTGAGCGATCAGATTAAAGCAATTGCCAAGAAATATGCCGATGTGAACGGCGTGCTTTTTTTTGGGCGACAATTCAATTTTCCGATTGCGCTCGAAGGGGCCCTGAAAATGAAGGAGATCACCTATCTTTTCGCCGAAGGTCACCCCAGTGCCGAGCTCAAGCACGGCATTATCGCGTTGGTCCGCCCGGATCTTCCCTCGGTTTTTATCGTGCCCGACGATGCGGTCTTCTCGAAAAATCTGAATAACATCGAGCAAGTCAAGGCTCGTAAAGGCCCCATTATTGCACTCACCAGCGGAAATGGCGCGAAGCAACTCAAAGACATCGCCAACGAAATTATCTCCCTGCCAGACGCGCCGGATTGCGTCATGCCAATACTCACGGTCATTCCGCTTCAGCTTCTCGCCTATCATCTTGCCGTCGAGCTTGGCCGTGACATCGATAAACCGCGCAACCTTGCCAAGAGCGTGACGGTGGAGTAAAAACCTCCTCCTGGGACGAAAGAAGCGTCTCTTTCGCCCCGAGGGGCTCGTTCCTTTTAAGTTACGCGATTTGCAGTAGATTATCGGCTCGGACATCTTTCCCCCGGTGCAACAGAGCGAAGATTACCTCCTCAGAATCCTGCAAGACGTGGGACTGGTGACACGCCCCCAGATTGAGCACGCGCGCTTGCGTCTAAACGGCGCAAGCAATGTGGTCGACGTTTTACTCGAAGACGGAATCGTTTCCGAAGTGGACGTCTCGCGAACGCTCGCCGCGCAGGCGCACATGGATTGGATCGACATCTCCTCCATCGTGATTCCGCCGCAAGTCATCAATCAGATCCGAGGGGAAGAAGCGCGCCGTTTCAAAGTGATTCCGGTCGGTTTTGGTGAAACCGGACTGGTTGTGGCGATAGGTAATCCACTCGACATCGATACGATCGATAGTCTCAGTTTTCTGCTCCAGCGTGAGTTGGAACTCGTTTGCACGAGCCCAAAGAAAATTCGCGAGGCGCTAATCAAATATTATGGCACCGCTGACGAAGCCGCGGACGTTCTGCAAAAAGAAATCGGAGAAGATGTCGATCTTGGCCTGGAAATCGGCGACGGCGCGGAAGCAACGGGAATCGATGAAGCTGACGCACCAATTATTCGCCTCGTGTCGATGTTGATGATCGAGGCCCACCGCGCAGGGGCGAGCGATATTCATTTGGAGCCGCTCGATAAAAAATTTCGCGTCCGCTTTCGTATCGACGGTGTATTGCAGGAAATGCAGGCGCCGCCCAAGCGTCTGCAATCGGCCATTACCAGCCGGCTCAAGATCATGACCGGTTCGATGAGCATCGCAGAGAAGCGGTTGCCGCAAGACGGTCGCATTCAGGTAAAAATTAAAAGAAAACCGATCGATCTTCGCGTCTCGACCATTCCTACCAACCACGGTGAGAGCGTGGTCATGCGCCTGCTTGATAAGTCCAGCTTGAAGCTTGGTTTGCCGGAGCTTGGATTTTTTTCCGATGATCAGGAAATCCTCGAGCGCCTCATCAAGTTGCCAGACGGGATTCTTCTTGTTACTGGCCCAACCGGATCCGGCAAGACGACCACGCTTTACGCCTGCCTCAATTACGTCAATAAACCAGACCGCAAGATCATCACGGTTGAAGAGCCGATTGAATATCAGATGAATGGGATCAACCAGGTGCCGGTGAATCCGGAGATCGGCATGACCTTTCCGGCGGCGTTGCGCTCTATCCTGCGTCAGGCGCCGAACATCATTATGATCGGCGAGATTCGCGACCTCGAGACTGCGAGTATCGCGACGAACGCGAGCCTGACCGGACATCTTGTTTTCAGCACATTGCACACGAACGACGCTCCTTCTGCCGTCGCCCGCCTAATCGATATCGGTGTCCAGCGGTTTCTTGTTGCTTCCTCGGTACGTGCGATCATGGCGCAAAGGCTTGTCCGGCGCCTGTGCAGCAACTGCAAACAACCGGGGGAACTTACCGAGACGGAATTGCGTGCGTTGCGAATTGAACCGGGGCAGCTCCGGGAAGCGCAGGTAATGAAGCCGGCGGGATGCGAACAATGCCGTCAAATCGGTTACAAGGGTCGAATGGGCATATTTGAAATTTTTGTGATCGACGATGAGGTGCGCCATATGATCAACAAACGCAGCTCCACTTTGATGCTGCGGCGACGGGCCCGTGAACTGGGCATGCGGACGCTGCGCGAAGACGGTGTGCGCAAGATTCTGGCCGGTCTTACCTCTGCCGAAGAAGTCATTTCCATTACGATAGGTGACGTAAGCTGATGACCACCGGTTTAACTGTTTAACGATTTAACCATTCCAGGACTCTGAAATATGAACAACAAGCAGGTAGCAGAGTTCTTCGTTGAACAACAAGTCTTGCAGTCGTCGCAAGTGGAAGACGTGCTGAGTGAGACTGAGCTGAATGGAAAATCGATTGAACAGGCGATGGTCGATGGCGGCTTCGTCGATGAACTCGGCTTTTATCAAACAATTGCTAATGGGCTCGGCTTCGACTTTGTCGATCTTATTGAGCACGAAATCGCGCCCGAAGTGTTGCGTTTCATTCCAAGCGGACTGGCACGGTTGCACGGTGCGCTTCCGATTGAAATGAGCGGTAATGCGCTGCGTGTCGCGCTCGTTGATCCGTTCGATCAACACGCGGCAGAGGATCTTCGCTTCGCGCTCGGTAAAGACATTCACGTGGTCGTTTCGCCACCTGAGCAAATCGAAAATCTGATCAAGCAGTATTACGGCACCGATACCTCGAGCATGGAGGAGGTCCTCAAACAGCTCGGTGAAGCTGGCGAGCTTCTGCAATTGCGCGAGGGAGACGGCGCCGCCGCGGTTGAAGCAGAGGCGAATGCCACCCCGATCATTCGTTTTGTCGACCTTATCCTTTATCAGGCGATCCAGGACCGCGCGAGCGACATTCACTTTGAGCCGTTCGAAAACGAATTCAAAATCCGCTATCGCGTGGATGGTGCGCTATACGAAATGGCGCCGCCGCCCCGTCATCTCGCCTTGCCGGTGATCTCGCGGGTGAAAGTGATGGCAAATATGAATATCGCGGAGAGACGCTTACCCCAGGACGGCCGCATTCAAAAGAATATTGCCGGGCGCAGTGTTGATATTCGGGTTTCCACTTTACCGACGCAATTCGGCGAGAGCCTCGTGCTGCGCGTACTCGATCGTAGCATTGTGAATCTCGACCTCGAAGCGCTCGGCATGCCTGATTCCATCTACAATTTTCTCCTCGAAATGATCCATCGCCCGAATGGCATTTTTATCGCGACCGGCCCGACCGGCTCGGGAAAGACGACGACGCTTTATTCCTGTTTGCGCAAGATCAACACGATCGATTCGAAGCTGCTCACCGCGGAAGAGCCGGTCGAATACGATCTGGAAGGGATTGTGCAAGTACCGGTCAACGAAGCCATTGGCCTGACGTTTGCGCGCGTCTTGCGGTCGTTTCTGCGCCAGGATCCCGATCGCATCATGATCGGTGAGACACGCGACCTCGAGACAGCGCAGATTGCCATCCAGGCGTCTCTGACCGGACATCTCGTCTTTACGACTTTGCACACTAATGATGCCCCCGGCGCGATCACCCGTTTGATCGACATGGGAGTGGAACCGTTTCTGATTTCATCCACGCTCGAAGCCGTCCTGGGCCAGCGTTTGCTGCGCAGCATTTGCCGTCAGTGCCGCACGGCTTATCAGCCAAATGAGACATTACTTGCAGAGTCGGGGATTGCGCGGCGCGACATTGGCGAAAAACAATTTTATTACGGCAAAGGCTGCGACGGGTGTAACAACACCGGTTACAAAGGACGAAAAGGGATTTATGAGCTTCTGAAAATTACCGATCCGATCCGCGAATTGATCAATGAGCGCGCACCAACAGTCACTTTGAAACAAAAGGCAATTGAGCTCGGAATGGTTACACTGCGGCAGGATGGTTTGCGCAGCATTTTCGCAGGCGATACCACCATCGACGAGGTACTGAGATACACGTAGCTGAAGCCTCCGCCCCGTGGGCATGGCGTAATTCGGAGTGCCGGGCACGAAAGAGCCCGGACCGGCGCTGCGTGAAAACTCGACAGCGGCCTTGGGATAGCTATCATCTGGCTGTTTATGCCGCGGTATAACTATGTCGCCCTCGATGCCCGGGGACAGGAAGCGACTGGATTGCTCGAAGCCGCTTCTAGCAACGAAGCAATCGGCCAATTGCGTCAGGCAGGCTATTTTCCGACCAGCGTTTACGAGGAGGCCAAAGCCAGCCGTGACGGAAAAGAAGCGCGTCGTCGCGTGGCGAAAATGGCAAAAATGACGCGACCGCGCGCGAAAACCAGCATCGTTCTTTTCCAGCGCAAAAAAATCAAGCCAAAGGTCCTGATGATTTTTACGCGTCAACTGGCCACACTAATTGATTCCGGGTTGCCATTGCTGCGAAGCTTAAACGTTCTGGCGAAACAGGAACCCGACACCGTGTTGAAAAACACCATCAACAAACTCGCTGAAGCCGTGCAAGGCGGCAATACATTTTCCGACGCTCTTGCTCTCCATCCGCGGATTTTTAACGATCTTTACGTCAACATGGTGAAAGCCGGCGAGGTCGGCGGCGTACTCGAGCTTGTGCTAAACCGGCTTGCGGAATTTCAGGAGAAAGCCACGAAGATTAAAAACAAAGTCGTCGCGGCGATGGTCTATCCGATAATCGTGATGACGATGGCGATGGCGATCATGGGATTTCTCCTCGTTTTCATTGTGCCGAAGTTCGAAACGATCTTTCACGATATGCTCGGCAACAAACCGCTACCGGCCGTCACCCAGTTTGTGATCGGAGTCAGCAACGCTTTAAAGGACCATGGCCTGTGGACGATTCGTGATCGATCACTTTAAGTTGCGCGTTCCGCTCTTTGGCAATTTGAACCGCAAGACGGCAATCTCCCGTTTTTCGCGTACCCTCGGGACGCTTGTCACGAGTGGTGTTCCGATTTTGCAGGCGTTAAACATTACCCGCGAAACTGCCGGAAACATGGTGATCGCGCGCGCAATCTCGCACGTTCACGACAGCGTGAAGGAAGGCGAATCGATCGTGCAACCGCTCGACGCCAGCGGCGCTTTTCCGCCGATGGTGACTAGCATGATCGACGTGGGCGAAGAAACCGGCAAGCTGCCCGAGATGCTTTTGAAGATTGCCGACGTTTATGACGATGAGGTCGACAACGCGGTCGCTGGTATAACCTCCGCGCTCGAGCCGATCATGATCGTGTTTCTCGCGTTGATTGTCGGCACGATTGTGCTTGCCCTCTTCACGCCGCTCATCAGCATCATCCAAGGATTGCAGCAGCAAACCTGACGCGTGCAGCGCGAGAGTCCATTGCCGATCTTGCGTGAAAGTTGTGGTTCTGTAGAGGCAGCCGTGCCGGCTGCGGTGAATCGAAGGGTCGCAGGCGACACGCCTGCCGCTACAAGCGCCTTCACTCTCATTGAGCTTCTTGTCGTCATCGCTATCATCATTGTGCTAGCTGGATTAATTCTGAGCACAGTGGGCTATGTGCAAAAAAAAGGCGCGCGTTCCCGCGCCGAGACCGAAATCGCCGCCATGTCCGCCGCTTGCGAAAGTTACAAGGCCGATAATGGGATATATCCGCGCAACAGTGATACCGATAGTCTCAATGCTCAGGCCTCGGGAGATCCATCCACTTATCAGGCAGCCAGCCTCTACCTCTACAACTCGCTGTTTGGCGCGACAAATGGAAGTCGTACTCCGAACACCGGCGCGAGGTCCTATTTCGCCTTCAAACCCAACATGCTCTTTCCGACTGATCAAACGCAAAACGTGCAGTACATTCGCGATCCCTTCGGAAACAGTTACGGCTATTCGACAGCCAACCAAGCTGCTTCAGCAAACGGGTACAACCCAACTTTCGATCTTTGGAGCACCGCTGGATTAACGACAACCCCACCGACTACCACCGTTACAGCCCAGTGGATCAAAAATTGGTAGCGGGTAGGGGCGATTGACCTCAATCGCCCGCAGGCGGTTCGGTGAACCGCCCCTACCTATCCAAGATCGACAATCATCCTTCGCTCGTGTGCACGACAATCTCGACACGCCGGTTCGGGCTTTGTTCTTCAATTGAGCCGTTCGGTGACGTACGGAATCTCGTTGCGCCGTAACCGCGGGTTTCGATTTGCACGGGACTGATTCCCATCGCTTCGACCAGATATCGTTTCACGCTGTCGGCGCGGCGTTGACTTAGATCGAGATTGTATTCCGGGGTGCCGAATGAATCCGTGTAGCCTTCCACGGTGAATGTCGCTTTCGGATTCCGTTGAATTAGCGTGCCAAGCTTTTGCAATTGATTGATGGCGCTCGCTTGCAATACGTCGCTGTCGTATTCGAAGAGCTGATCGTCTGGCATCCGCAATTTCGTCCCCGATCCGAGCGGCCCTTTTTGCGCGAGCAACTGATCCAAATCGCTGAAACCCGGAGTGCGCCCTTTGTTCGGCCCAGCGCTGTCGCCGGGCATTTTGCTCGTGAAAGTATTGGGCCGCTTAATCGTGGTGCTTGTGGCAAGCTCGGTTCCGCTAAGAGCAGGCTGCGGGCGCCCTGATATCGAACTGTTGTCGAGCAACGATTGTTCGTGCGTCGCGTTTGGATCGCTCGAGAAAGTCTGCGCAGGGGAGCGTTCGATTTCGGTAAGCACGGAATTCACGTCAGGTTGTTCCACTTTCGGTTGGTCGGGCAAAACATCGCGCATGTCGTCCGGCATCGCCGCGCTGGCCTGAATGTCTTGCAAAAGCTTGTCGAACGATTTCTTTTCGTCCGGCAACTGAACATCGGCGTTGTCCGGTTCCGGTTTCGCAGCCGGATTTGTCTGATCGACACTGGTTTTATCAAGCTTCGATTCATCGATAGCCCTGACCTTGAACGTGGGAGTCTGCGGGTTTTGGGCGAATGCGGCCTCCACGGGTTGGAAACGTGTCCGGTAAAAATAAGCGCAGAGCGCGACATGCAGTCCCAGGGAAATAATCAATCCAAACCACAGCCAATTGCGCTCTTTGCTGCCCGTAAGTAAACCTTCGGTCTCAAGGCTGGCGAAATCGTCGAAGTCGGAAACTCTCATTGGTTCAGAAAGATAAATGAGTAGCGCGACAAAATTGTCAAACTGGCTGGACCCTTCAT
Source organism: Verrucomicrobiota bacterium (assembly GCA_003218785.1). Lineage (GTDB taxonomy): Bacteria > Verrucomicrobiota > Verrucomicrobiia > Chthoniobacterales > UBA10450 > Udaeobacter. The sequence goes on along the minus strand of QHOM01000049.1, from coordinate 8,201 downwards.
CTGCCGCCGGAATTAGACAACGCGTTGCCGAGCCGCGTTCGTTCGATAAACGCTCTGGCTGCCCGCCGAATCTCGTCCGCAACGCGCGCCTCGGGCGAAACAAACTTCGGCGTAAACCACGGAAACAGACCGATCAGATCGTGCGTGACTAGAATTTGGCCGTCGCAATGCTCGCCTGACCCAATACCGATGGTTGGGATCCCGATCTCATTGGTGATTTGCCTTGCGATGTCCGGGACCACAATTTCCAGAACAACGGAAAACGCGCCGCCTTTTTCCACCGCGTGCGCATCGGCAATCAGGGCCTCAGCTTCGGATCGCGTGCGCCCTTTGACCTTATAGCCACCTTCTTCCCGCACACTTTGAGGCAGCATCCCAATGTGCGCCATGAACGGGATTCCCGCCTGGGTGATCGCTTCGATTTGCGCAACATGGCTGGCGCCGCCTTCGAGCTTTACTGCTTGCGCGCCAGCGGCGACAAATTGTTTCGCTGTTTCCACTGCCTGCTTGGGCGTGTCGTAGCTGTGGATCGGCATATCGGCGACAAGCAAGGCCTGTTTCACGCCACGAGCGGCCGCACGCGTGTGATGCAGCATCTCATCGAGCGTCACTGACGTGGTGTCCTGGTAACCAAGTACCACCATTGCTAACGAGTCGCCCACGAGAACGATATCGATCCCACTTTCATCGAGCAGACGCGCGGTTGGATAATCATAAGCCGTAAGCGCACTGATCCGCTCTCCTCGCCGCTTCATTGCACGGAAATCTTTCATCACGATTCCCAGTCGTTCCTGAGACGAACTACGTTACATGAGTCATCGGATTGCGCGAGTAACTCGCAAACGGTTTTCGCCTGCCGCGGCAGGATCAGTTCCGGCCGGATGTCGGCGAGCGGCTGAAGGACGAATCTTCTTTGGGGCATTCGAGGGTGCGGCAATTGCAATTCTTTCGCGCCGATTTTGATATCGCCACAATAAAGGAGATCGATGTCAATCTTGCGCGAGACGTAGCGCCGATGATCGGGCAGACGGCCCAGCGCAATCTCGATTGCAGCCAACTGTTTCCGTAAACTTAGGGGATCGCCTTCATAATCGAACTCAACGACTGCATTTAGAAATTTGTGTGCTCCCGGTTCGCAATCCACCGGGTCGGTTTCGTAAATCGCCGAGGAGAGAACCGGCGGCGTGACGCCGGCAAGATCGACAATTTTTTGTCGCGCCACCCGCAAATTGGCCAGTCGATTACCAAGATTTGATCCGAGCGCAACGGCAGTTCTCATATCGAATTCCTGTAGAGGCAGGCGTGTCGCCTGCGAGTCTGCCGAAAAATGCAGCCGGCACGGCTGCCACTACAGTCCCAGCACATCTTGCATGCTGTAAAGCCCGGGCGATTTGCCCGTAACCCACTGCGCTGCACGTAACGCGCCGCGCGCAAAAATCTCTCGGCTACTCGCCCGATGTGTTAGCTCCAGGCATTCGCCGGGTCCACTGAAGATCATTGTGTGATTGCCGACAACTTCTCCCTCCCGGATCGATTGAATCGGAATTTGAGAATCCGAGTTCCGTGCGTGTTTCACAATTTCCGCTAATGTCTTGGCCGTCCCACTCGGCGCATCTTTTTTCATCCTGTGATGTGTTTCGATGATCTCGGGATTGAAATCGCTGCCGAGCAATTCGGCAGCTTTACGCGTCAGCCAAAAGAGCACATTAACTCCTACGCTGAAATTAGACGCGAACACAATAGGCAGCGACTGTGCGGTGTTTTCAATCATCAGGCGTTGCTCTTGGGAATGACCAGTCGTGCCGATGACAAGTGACTTACGGTGATGCAACGCAGTGCGGCAGATTTCATTAGTGGCGTCGGCTTGGCTGAAATCGATCACAACATCGCAATTTTTCATAGCCGGCTCGATTGGATCCCCGAGATCGCATTTTGCGACGATGTCGATATTCGGATCGTTGCTGGCAAGATCGACAATAGTTTTACCCATGCGCCCGGCCGCGCCAACGAGCAAAACCCGTACGCGTCGCGGTGTCGTCATTTGTCTCGCACGAACTCGTCGAGGGTCTTGCGCAAGCGCGCTTGATTTGAATCGCTCATCTCGCACAACGGCAGACGCACTTCGCCCGACATCGCGCCATGCCAGCCAAGAGCCGTTTTTATTGGCACTGGATTTGGTTCGATGAACAAATCTTTAAAGAGCGGGAACAATTTGCGGTGTAGTTTTACCGCCGATTTCACATCCCCACTCTGGTAAGCATGAACCAGCGCACGAACTTCTGCGGGAAATAGATTCGAGGCTACGCTGACAACCCCCACCGCTCCGACCGACATGAACGGCAACGTCAGCGAATCGTCGCCGCTCAGTATCGTAAACGACTCAGGCAACCGTGCCCGCAACTCGCTGATGCGCTCGACGCTCCCGCTCGCTTCCTTAATCGAGACAATATTCTGGCATTGCCTGGCGAGACGCACGACTGTATCGGTTCCGATATCCACGCCGCACCGGCCCGGAATATTGTAAAGCATGATTGGCAGCGACGTCGCCTCGGCGATGGTCTTGAAATGCCGGAACAAACCTTCCTGGCTTGGCTTGTTGTAATATGGCGCGACGAGCAGCGCGCCGTCCACGCCCAGTTTCTCAGCCGTTTTTGTGTCCCGTACGGCGTGATGCGTCGCGTTGGAACCGGTGCCCGCGAGCACCTGACAGCGTTTATTCGCAGTTGTGACAGAAAGCCGGATCAGTTGCTCGCGTTCCTCAGGTGAAACCGTCGGCGATTCGCCAGTTGTTCCAACAGCGACGATTCCGGTAATCCCGGCTGCGATTTGCGCCTCGATGAGTTTTTCGAAAGCGGAGGTGTCAATCGCACCATCACGAAACGGTGTGACCAGCGCAGTGAACGTGCCGCGAAACATCTGGAGATGTTACAAACGTTACAAGGGTTACAAAGTTAAAAAGGCTATGCGAAATCAAATGTCGATCGTGCCTTCGAAAACGAAATCGGCTGGGCCGGTTAAGGTCACGTTCTTAAATTGCATTCCTGTTTTCTCAAACCCGACCTGAAGTTCGTTGCCGCCACGCACAAGGACTCCAATCGGGCCATTGACGTCTTCCGTTGCGGCGAAGATGAGCGCGCTCGCAACCACGCCGGTGCCGCACGCGAGAGTTTCATCTTCGACTCCACGTTCGTACGTGCGAATCGCGATCTTACTCGCTCCGCGCTTCTCGATGAAATTTATATTTGCCCCCTTTGGTGAAAACATCTCGTGGCGGCGAATGGCTGCGCCCTCCCGCCGGACATTGACATCGTCCACTTGCCCGACCGGGATTACTAGGTGTGGCACGCCGCTGTTGATAAAATGAATGGTTTTGTTTTCGTCCGCGAAGCGAAGCGGGATGTTCAATCGCAGATCCGTTGGTTCTGTCATTTGCAGCGTCACGAGGTCCCCCATCAGATCCGCTGAAATGACGCCAGCGGGCGTTTCAAAGGCAATTTTGCCCTTCGCCCCCGCAACCTCATTTGCAAAACGCGCGAAGCAGCGCGCGCCGTTGCCGCACATTTCCGCTTCCCCGCCATCGGCATTAAAATAGCGCATCCGGAAATCCGCACGGTTTTGTGCCTTTTCGAGCAACAAAATTCCGTCTGCGCCGATTCCGCGGTGGCGATCGCAAAGACGTGCGATTTGGTTGCGGTTCAGATTGATATTGCCCAAGCGATTGTCGATCAGGACGAAATCGTTTCCCGCGCCGTTCATTTTTGTGAAACGCAGCATGATCATAATTGTAGTGGCGGCCCTCCTCAGCCGCAAACCAGTGTAGGGCGCGTGCCCTCACGCGCAGGCGATTCTGCGGCTGAGGACAGCCGCCTCTACACCGCCGAAGGCAACTGCCGTTGCCAGATGGCGATTTGGCGTTTACTTATTCCACCGTGAAGAGAACTGCTTCAGTTCTTCTCGTGGTCCTTGGGCTAATAATGCGTACGTCCTTCGCGGGCGATTACAACGGGTTGATCCTCGAGCAGATCAAACAGATGCCGGAGGGCGGCCATTATTCTGTGTCGCACTTCGCCAAGATCCGCTTGCAATCTTCGGCGCATTTTGAGTCAGGCAAATTTTTCATTCTCCCTTCGGCAGCTTCGCCGAGCTTCTGCTCGGGCGCGACCTATCTCGTTTTCATCAGAACAACCGAGGCTTTGCGCGCACGGGGTGCCATTCACCTCGACTATTCCACGTTGGAACGCCTTATCATTCGAGATCAGCGCGATGGCGAAGGCATTTGGGGCAGGTGGAACGCAAATGGACCGGGCACTGCTCGTCTCTTTTACGAGCTGGGGCTGGGACCGAACTTCGATAACTTTGAGCACGCGAAGCCGGGCGATTTCATGAAAATTTTTTGGTCACGACAGGTGGGCAAAAGCGAGCACGGACACTCCACTATTTTTCTCGGAACGGAGAACCGGTTCGGCGTGCAATATGTCCGCTACTGGTCGAGCAACATTCCATCTGGCTATGGTGAGAAGAGCGTCCCGCGAAGCAAAGTTGCCTACGCCATTTTCTCGCGTCTTGAGACGCCTGCCAATTTGGCGCGCATCAATAGTGCCCCCTCCGTTGACACCTATTTAGCGTCACTTCTCCGAACCCGCTCCAGCATTGCCGAAGCCAGCACGAAGTGCGGTCTGTGATCATTTGCTGATCGGGAACGGCCCAGGGTTTAAACGCTGGATCTGGTGATATAAAGAAGGACGAGCCCTGGACGGGACGAAAGATGCAGTGGGGTGAGTTCGGTCATGTATGTTCACACCCTTTCGCTTTGCCATCACCGTCTGTTGAACACGCTGCTGCCGTCCCTGCGGGACTCAACACGAATATAAAATCCGTTTACCCAGCCTAAAAAGGCTGCGCTATTTTCTAACGGGATCTTGTCGAGAACTCTCAGACGAACAGCGAAACTTGCTTTGCCGCTGTTCGCGTAAGACGCTTTAACGATTCAACGCTTCCACATTAATGCCAGACCGCGAAAAGACGCTGACGATTAACGAGATTTATCACTCGATCCAGGGCGAAAGCACGTGGGCGGGGCGACCTTGTGTCTTTGTGCGGCTAACTTTTTGCAATCTGCGCTGCAATTATTGCGATACGGAATACGCCTTTTATGAGGGAAAGAAGCAAACTCTGAAGGAGATCATGAATGCAGTGGAGGCTTTTCATTGTTCTCTCGTCGAGATCACAGGCGGCGAGCCGTTATTACAGAAGAATGTGCTCCCGTTGATGTCGATCCTGGCGGACGCGGGCCATACGATCCTGCTCGAGACGAGCGGTGCGCACGATATTTCGAAAGTCGATCCGCGCGTCCATCGGATCATGGATTTAAAGACGCCGGGGAGCGGCGAAGTCGAAAAGAACCTTTGGTCGAACATCAACCACCTCACTTTGCGCGACGAAGTGAAATTCGTGATGGGATCGCGCGAAGATTACGAATGGTCGCGCGATAAAGTGCAGCGTTACGATCTCCCTTCACGTTGTCACGCGGTGCTGTTCTCGCCGATTTTCGGCCGGATTGATCCACGCGAGATCGTGGAATGGATTTTGGCAGACAAACTCAACGTTCGATTTCAACTTCAGATGCACAAGTTCATCTGGAGCCCGACACAGCGGGGAGTCTGAGCGATGCGCGCGCGGTTGACAAAAGATTTCACTTTCGAAGCTGCACAGACTTTGCCGAATGCGCCAGCGGGCCACAAATGCCGGGGTGTGCATGGACACAGTTTCAAGGTCGAAGTTTCAGTGGAAGGCGATGTCGATATGAAAACCGGCTGGGTTTACGATCATGCAAAGATTAGTGACGCGATGAAACCGCTTCTGAAAATGCTGGACCATGCGTATCTCAACGACATCGGAGGGTTGGAAAATCCCACGATTGAAAAAATGGCGGAATGGTTCTGGAAGAAATTGGAGCCTCAGTGTCCCGGGCTTTGCGAGATCGCCGTGCACGAAACACCGACAGCGCGGTGCGTCTATCGCGGCGAATAAAAAATCGACACCGGGCCTAATTTTGAACTTGTCCGCGCGTGTCAATAGTGAGGACCGGCCCGACTTTTCTTCCTCTCATTTCAAAAGAGACTCCTGCGCGGCGCGTTGGAGTCGTTGGATGAATTCGATAGCGACCTGGGCGGAGTCAGCCCAGATTCGGTTTGCGTTTGCGCCACTCACTGGCTTGCTCGTAAGCGTAAGCGAGACGGAGAACAGTTGCTTCACCGCCAGGTGGACCGGTAATCTGCATACCAATCGGTAAGTCAGCCCGGGTGAATCCACAGGGGACGGAGACCGTTGGCAGACCAAGCATGTTGAAGGGTCGTGTGTTCCGGAGCGTGAGCAGCTCCTTCTCTCGAAGAGTATTTGAGTCGGCGAGTAGATTGGCAATCGCGAACGAAGGAACGCACGCGGTAGGAGTGATCAAAAGGTCGACGGTCTCGAACGCACGCGCAACGGAGCGCCGAACCTGTTCGAGCTGGCGTCGGCTCTGAATATATGCGGAAGTTGTAACGTCTGCGCCGGCCCGAATTCTCTTGAGAGTCTGCGCTTGGTAAAGTTCTGGGCTCTTGGAAACGTAATCCTTGTGGTACGCGTAAGCTTCCGCCCGGAGTATGGCGACGTAGGGATCCATGACCGAAGAGTAGGAACCATTGGTTGCGAGCGGTGCGATGTCGCGCTGAGTGCCGGCGAGTTTCTTCAGGACTGACAGGGCTGCTTCCATCGCCGCCTGAATTTCGGGATGAAGTGCCTCGTAGAAGTACGCGCGCGGAATACCGAGCCGCAACGAGGAGGTCGCAGCCGTGATGGTCGCGACGTAATTTGGAACGGGAACATCTACGCTGGCCGTGTCTTGGGTGTCGTAGCCGGCAATTACCTGAAGCATGAGAGCGGCGTCCATGGCGGTGCGAGTGATTGGGCCTAAATGGTCGAGCGACCAGGCCAACGGGATGACGCCGCAGGTGCTCACGCGTCCGTAGGTCGGTTTGAGTCCAACGATGCCGCAGTAGCCTGCCGGCTGGCGAATCGAACCTCCAGTGTCGGAACCGATCGCGCCATAACAGAGTTGCGCTGCAACAGCCGCCGCAGAGCCGCCGGAAGAGCCGCCTGGGCTGTAATCGAGATTCCAAGGATTGTGAACCGGGCCGAAATAACTGATTGCAGAGCTGCCACCGTAGGCGAACTCATGCAGGTTGAGCTTGCCAAGGAACACCGCACCGGCAGCTTTCAAGCGGCGCACAATCTCTGCGTCCTCGATGGGAACGCGGTCTGTAAATACGCCGCTGGCTGCGGTGGTGCGCACGCCAGCGGTATCTACCAGGTCTTTTAGAGCAATCGGGATTCCATGTAGCGGGCCTCTCCAACCGTCGTGCTGGATTTCTGCTTCCGCATGACGAGCCTCAGCCAGTGCGGAGTCGGCAGTGACAGTGATGAAGGCGTTCAGCTTCGGATTGAGCCGTTCTATGCGGTTCAAACACTCATGAGTCAGTTCGACTGGCGACACTTTCTTGTTGCGCACCAGTTGCGAGGCTTCGCTGAGCCCCAGCTGACTGACATTTGATTCCGGTCGCTCTTCCTGGGCGGCGGCATAAGCGTGAGCCGCGTGTTTGTCTATGCCCGCCATTAACGTACCAGTTGCTCCGGCTAAAGCGTTTTTTATGAACGTCCTGCGAGACGATGGACTTTGTTCGGGTTCAATCATGGGCTGTAGATTGTCCGACTGATCATTGTGCGCATAGTCGGAAAATATTCCACTTGGAACGAGAAACGGGCAAAATGCTAGACGACGCGTATCTCAACGATGTCGAAGGGTTGGAGAACCCAACGATTGAAAAAATGGCACAATGGCGCTGGGAGAAATTGGAATCTCAATGTCCCGGGCTGTGCGATATCATCGTGCACGAAACACCAACCGCGCTCTGCGTTTATCGCGGCGAATAGACATCGGAAATCGTCGCTGGGCGCGCGAACGGTGATACTACGGAGTTCTTCGGTTACAACCGCGTTCTCGCTTTCCACGTCAGACACCTGAGACCTGGAACACGTTGGAACTCTCGAATGTTCGCTGTGATGAGTGTAGCGCCGAGACTACGAGCATGGGCTGCAATAAGTTGATCTAGCGGGCCGATGGGCGTGCCCTCTCTTTTAAGATGCGCCCGGATTCCGCCATA
>QHOM01000048.1 GCA_003218785.1 Verrucomicrobiota bacterium | reverse complement strand
GAGATTGAGTTTCTGGAGGAACTCAATCAAATCGTGCGCAGCACCGCATGTTTTCGGTCGGCGGAAGCAAGCGGCAAGCTCAATCGAGTGCCGATGGGAGACGGGATGGCGCTGCTTTTTTTTCGCAATCTAGAAGAGCCGGTGCGCTGTGCGCTTGAAATCAGTAGAGCCTTGCAAGAGCAGCCGCACATTCAGTTGCGGATGGGAATTCACAGCGGTCCGGTCAATCCGGTCGGGGATGTCAACGACGAGACGAACATGGCGGGGGCGGGGATCAACGTCGCGCAGCGCGTGCTCGATTGCGGCGACGCGGGGCATGTTCTTTTGTCCGCGCACGTAGCGGAAGATTTAGCCCAGTACCGGCATTGGCAGCCGTACTTGCAGGATCTGGGCGAGTGCGAGGTGAAACACGGGCTGCGCCTGCACCTGTTTAATCTCTATAAAGATGGCCTCGGCAACCCAGAGGTTCCTGAGAAACTCAAGCGTCGAAAATGGAAGTACAAATCTGCCGTGGTTCGTCCAGTCAGTCCGCCCCGATGGCCAAAGCTTCTGCTTGTAGTTGCTTCAATTGTGTTGGCCGTCGCGTTAATTAGTGTTTCAATCTCTATTCGTCGAATATCGCCCAGAAGTACACAGGTACCTGCCGAAGGAAGTAATGCCGCTTCGATTCCCGAAAAAAGCATCGCCGTCTTACCGTTCGAAAACCGGAGTGAGGACAAAGCGAACGCGTACTTTGCCGACGGCATTCAGGACGAAATCCTGACCCGCTTATCCAAGATCGCGGATTTGAAGGTGATCTCGCGCACTTCGACGCAGCATTACAAAAGCGCGCCGGAAAACTTGTCCGAGATTGCCAGGCAACTGCGGGTCGCCCACATTCTGGAAGGAAGCGTGCAGAAGAGTGGCGACGCAGTGCGCGTCAACGTGCAGCTAATCAAAGCGGCCAATGATTCCCATCTTTGGGCCGATACGTTTGATCGCAAACTGACCGACATCTTTTCGGTCGAGAGTGAGGTGGCCAAATCCATCGCCGACCAATTGCGAGCGAAACTCACCGGTCGCGAAGAGCAAGTCATCGCCGCCAAACCGACAGACAACGTCGAGGCTTACGATGCCTACCTGCGTGGCCTAGCTTATAGTCTGAAAACGGCCAACACATCCGCCAACTCCCTCGGCGCACAGAAATACCTCAGAGAAGCGGTGCGATTGGACCCGAAGTTCGCCCTTAGTTGGGCGCTGCTGTCAATCGTTGATGCGCGCGGCTATATCTCACTGAGTCTTCAACCAACGGTCGCCCTGCGTGAAGAGGCGCGGCAGGCAGCCGAAACCGCGCTCACTCTTCAGCCCAATCTCGGCGAGGCCATATTGGCCAAAGGCCAATACCACTACGCCTGTTTAAAGGATTACGGCACGGCGGTGCGTTACTTTGAGCAAGCACGTCAGTTCCTTCCTAACAACAGCCAGATTCCTGCGTCACTGGCCTATGTCGCACGGAGGCGAGGCCAGTGGGACCGGAGCGAGTCGTACTTCAACGAAGCCGAGCGGCTCGACCCGCGCAACCTGAGGCTACTGACCCAGCATGCACTTTCCTACAAAATCCTTCGTCGTTTCCCCGAAGCGCTGCGCAAGCTTGATCAGGTTTTAAATATCACACCGGACGACCTGGATACCCTCGTGCAAAAGGCGGCTATCGCACAGGCCGAGGGCGATCTGCCGCGGGCCTCAGAGCTCCTTGCTCCGCTCCACCCTGCCGACGACGCCCCCGCGTTGGAAACACAAGTCTACCAAGCGATCCTGGAGCGCCGCCCCGCACCAATCATCCCTCGGCTAACGGAAATATTGGCCAAGCCTGATCCAGCGTTGGGTTTTTACAAGGGCGAACTGCGGTTTTGGTTAGGCTGGGCGCAAGAAGTCGCCGGCGACCGCGCCGCCGCGCAGGAAACCTGGCGCCAGGCCCGCAGCGAACTGGAACCTTTCCTCAAAGAACAGCCGGAAAATGATAGCCTCATGGGAGATCTCGCGCTGACTAATATGGCCCTCGGTGACAAAGCCACCGCGTTGGCCCTGTTGGAGAGGACCATGGCTGCGGTCCCGATCGAGAAAGACGCGTTGAATGGTCCCGGGCCGATCGAGATCCTCGCCCGGGTAGCGGCGCAAATGGGGGAACCCGACCGCGCCATCGCTGCTTTACAAAAGCTACTCTCGATACCGTACATTGGCGTGCTGGCTGAAAACGCGCCGCTTACTCCTGCCCTTCTCCGGCTCGATCCTATGTTCGATCCGCTTCGGAACGATCCGCGCTTCCAAAAACTCGTCGCCTCGCCCGTGCCGAACGATGCAAAGCAATGATACGCACGAGTTCGGATCGCTAGACTGTCGCGTTTTATGGAGCCGCGGGAAATGACCATGGTGGATTACTACTGCATCGAAGAGCTCCTGACGCCTGAGGAGCGCGTAGTGCGCGATCGGGTCCGGCGTTTTGTGCAGGAAGAAGTCGTGCACGAAATCGTCCCTTATCATCGCGCGGGCAAGTTTCCGGATCATCTCACGCCGCGCATGGGCGCGTTGGGCTTTTATGCGCCGTATTTGAAAGAACACGGCTGCGCGGGATTGAGTTACACAGCATACGGCCTCATTATGCAGGAACTGGAACGGGCGGACTCCGGTTTGCGCTCGCTGGCGTCGGTGCAGGGCGCGCTTGCCATACACGCGATTCATTCGTTCGGCACACCCGAGCAGCACGAGCGCTGGCTGCCGGGCCTGGTTTCGGGCGAACGCGTAGGTTGTTTTGCGCTGACGGAGCATGGGCACGGCTCAGATCCTGGCGGTATGGAAACCCGCGCTAGCCGCGACGGCGATCATTATGTCTTGAACGGCAGCAAATGCTGGATTGGCAACGCTTCCATCGCGGACGTAAAGTTCATTTGGGCCAAGGACGACGACGGAACTGTGGGTGGATTCGTGGTTGAGATAGACGCGCCCGGATTCCGCGCGCAGTATATTGAGGGATAGTTCAGCCTTCGGATGTCGCGCACGTCGGAGTGCTGGTTCGAAAACTGCCGCATACCGGCGGAGAATCGGCTACCAAAAGCATCGGGATTGCGCGCGCCGCTGTCGTGTCTTTCACCGGCGCGTGCAGGTATTGCGTGGGGCGTGATTGGCGCGGCCATCGGTTGTTACGAAACGGCGCTCGCCTACGCCAAATCGCGCGAGCAGTTTGGCCGCCCGATTGCTGGTTTCCAACTGGTGCAGGAAAAACTCGTTTGGATGCTGCAAGAGATTACGAAGGCGCAACTGCTCGCGTTGCGTCTCACACGCATGATGGCGGCAGGCCCGGTACGACCGGCGCAGATTTCGCTGGCGAAGCGCAACAACGCTTGGATGGCGCTCGAATGCGCACGCAAGGCCCGCGACATACTTGGTGCCGCGGGCATCACGGATCGCTATTCCGTGATTCGGCACCTCATGAACCTCGAGACTGTCTACACCTACGAAGGCACAAACGATATCCACACACTGATCGTCGGCCACGACATCACGGGCATCGATGCGTTCGGCGGCTGAGTTGGAGGGACACGCGCTGTCGTGTCCCAAATATTAGTGATTTGCGCGCGGACAGCGCGGACGCCGTCCAGTTCGGGATGACAGCTCATGGAGATTAGCTAAAGTTAACTGAGTTATGAACGAAGTTTACATTCTCGGCGGTGGGCGCACTGATTTTAAACGCAACCTGAAAAAGGAAGGCAAAACGATCCGGCATTTGATCATCGAAGCCGGCAAGAAGGCCATCGATGACGCGAAGATCGATCCGGCGGAAATCCAGGCGGGCACGGTTGGAAATTTCAATGCGGGTCAGTTCACGAAGCAATTACAGCTCGGCGCGTTCATTCCGGAGATCGATCCGAAACTGCGCGGCATTCCGACGATGCACACGGAAGCGGCGTGCGCGTCTGGCGCTCTCTCAGTGTTGCTTGGCGCAGAATGGGTGATGGGCGGATTTTATGACGTGGTGCTCGTAGTCGGCGCGGAGCAGCAGAAGACAATGTCATCGCTCGATGGCTCCGATGTTCTCGGCGCGGCCGCTGATTATCACAACGAAAAACCGGAGTACGGCGATTTCATGTTTCCGAAATTGTTCGGGCGCATCGCGCAAATTTACATCGAGAAATATGGCGCGACCGAAGCGGACCTCGCCCAGGTCGCGTGGAAGAATTACGCGCATGCCAAACTCAATCCGCTCGCACAGATGCGCGACGCCGATCTCACGCTCGATTGCGCGTCGCAAGTGTCCGACAAAAATCCAAGCGTCGCGCCGCCCCTTAAAGTTTCTGATTGCTCGCAGATCACTGATGGTGCTGCATCGGTCATCCTTGTGTCTGGAAAATATCTGGAAAAGATCGGGCGCGATAAAAACAAGACTGCGCGTCTGCTTGGGTACGGTCACACGACGGATTATTTGCCGCTCGACAAGAAAGACGCGCCTACCTTTTCGATCGCGCGAAAAGCGGGCGAAAAAGCATTCCGAATGGCAAACTTAAAGCCTCGCGAGATGCAAGGCGCAGAAGTGCACGATTGCTTTTCGATTACTGAGATCGTTGCGTACGAAATTCTCGGATTCGCAGAGCCGGGCAAAGGCGTCGAGCTTGTGAAAAGCGGTGCGACGACGTTGCCGCAAGTGCGCCCCGAAAAAACCAAAGCGACTTTCCGGATTCCAGTAAATGCCGGTGGCGGTTTGATTGCAGATGGTCACCCAGTTGGAGCGACCGGTGTGCGCCAAGTATTCGAGGCGTATCAACAACTCACCGAACAAGCAGGCGCGCGTCAGATCGAAGACGCGAGAAAATTTCTCACCTTCAACATGGGCGGCAGCCTCACGACTTCCGTCGCCATGGTTTGGGGGCGCGACTAAGATCGGGAGTCACGTTGGTTGTAGCGGAGGCGGGCCGCTGAGCCTTGGTTCCGGCACTAGGTACTTTGTCTACGTCCAAAGAGTGCTTCACGCGCGTTTCTTGGGTGTGACGTCACTTGCAATCGAAGAGCTTCCCTATGCAATAAAAGAGGACGTAGAGGAATATCTTGAAAGGCATCCGCGCAGCCCAGCCGCACGGCTGCGCCCGAAAATGGGAATGGCCGACGATGTCTGGCTGCCCTTTATCGGGACGGAACTGCGAGAGGGCGCCAGCGGATTGGGACAGACGCCGCGCGCCGCGCTCGAAGATTTCAATAGACACTTCATGGAGCCGCTGATTTCTCGGAACGGCTCCGGACGAGCTTAACGCGGCCGTCTTTCAATGTTTCATCCCGCCGTCCACGCCTTGTGCTGTTAACGATTTAACGCTTCAACTTCTTCACATGAAAGTTCCATTTACACTCGGAGAAGTTGGCCATTTTGGATTAGCCGTGCGCGATCCGAAACAGAGCGCGAAATGGTTCGAGCGCACTTTGGGGTTGCGCAAAGAATTCGATTTCGAAAATGGCGTCGCCATTGGCAACGACAGCATCACGATTGCGCTGTTTAAGGGCAAACCGTCGCCCGGGACGATTGACCACATGTCGTTTCATTTGCCAAACATGGTGACATTGCGGAAAGCGCTTGAGCATCTGAAGAGCGTCGGTGCCGATATAGAAGATCCCGGTAACGAAATCGGTCCGGAAGGGCCTGGATCGAAAAACATGGGGCTTTGGTTCCACGATCCCGACGGCTATCGTTGGGAGCTGAGTGTACTGGGCGGCAAATAACTACGGCTATCGCTCATTCACGTGCGTAGCGCACAATCAAGTGCGTGCGTTGACACGGTATTTAGCGACCTTAACGTTTTTTTGTTCTCAAATTTACAATGATCACTTTTGCGACAGGTAAAGGGGATGGGAAAGAGTTCGTCTCGCACGCGCCAGGCCATTGGTCCCGCAATGGCGGGATTGCGCGGGAACTCTGGAACGATTGGAAATGGCAGCTCAAAAACAGGGTCACTTCGCTCGCTCAACTCGAAAACCACCTCGATCTTAGCGAGGAGGAGCGCGGAGGAGTGCTGCTGTCGGGCGACAAACTCGCGCTAGCGATCACGCCGCATTTTTTTAATCTGATCCCGCGCGACGATCCGGACGACCCGATCCGCCGTCAGGTCATCCCGCGGATCGAAGAAACATGGGCATCACCCTACGACATGGCCGATCCATGTGGCGAAGATTCGCATATGCCGGTGCCGGGATTAGTGCACCGATATCCAGACCGCGTCCTGTTTTTAGTGACGGATCGTTGCGCAAGTTACTGTCGATATTGTACGCGCAGTCGCGTTGTGAGCGGCGTGGGCGAACAGGAATTACACACTGATTTCGAGGAAGCATTCCGTTACCTCGAAGCGCACACTGAAGTGCGCGATGTGTTGCTGAGCGGCGGCGATGCCTTGATTTTCAGTGACGATAAACTGGAAAAACTACTGAGCCGGCTGCGCGCGATTCCGCACATTGAATTCCTTCGCATCGGCACACGCATTCCGATTTTTTTGCCGCAACGCATTACGCCTGAGCTATGCGCGATGCTGCAAAAATATCATCCGCTGTGGATGAGCGTGCACGTCAATCATCCGCGCGAGCTAACAATTGAAGTGAAAGACGCGTTGGAACGACTCGCCAACGCCGGCATTCCGCTCGGCAACCAAAGCGTGCTGCTCGCTGGTGTAAACGATGACCTCGAAACGATGAAAACGCTCGTGCACAAACTGCTCATGTGCCGCGTGCGTCCCTATTACCTTTATCAATGCGATTTGATCAACGGCTCATCGCATCTGCGTACCTCGGTCGCGAAAGGAATCGAGATTATCGAAGGCCTGCGCGGACACACGACCGGCTACGCGGTCCCGCAATATGTGATCGATGCACCCGGTGGCGGCGGGAAAGTGCCGATCAACCCAGGTTACATTCTGTATCACGACAACGAAAAGATTGTGATACGCAATTACGAAGGAAAAATCTTCGAATATCCCGAGATCGGCAGCGATCAGAGCGTGCAGTTCGCACCTCAGCGGGAATATCACGACGAGTATTTGTACTCGTAACCTAATTTACTTTCGGAGCTTTGCTCTGAGCGAGCATTTCGCGGGCATGCGATGCCCCCGCGAGCGCGTTACGGCGTTGCGGTGTGATGGCCAGCGCACGCTCGAATTCTTTGAGAGCATCGGCGGGACGATTTGATTCCAAAAGCAGGTCGCCAAGCTGTTCGCGCGCTGGCACAATTGCGCCGGGAGTAACGGGTAGTTTTTCCACTGCGTCTTCTTCGTCGGCCGCAGCACGCATCAGCTTCGCTGCTTCGTCGTCTTTTCCCTCCGCATGGTTTATCCAGGCCAAAGCTGAATTGACCTGCACATGAATTTGGGTCGCCCAATATCCATCGCCCGCGGCGCGCATTTGCTCGTAAGCGCTCTTTAGTTGCGCAATTTCAGCACGCGCGGCCGCTACCTGTTTGGTGCGCGCAAATCCAACTGCACGTGACCAAGCGGTAATTGCAAACGCCTGCGGCAGCGTGTCATCCATCGGCGTGAGTCGTGTCGCATCATTCCACTTTCGACGTTCAATATCGTAGCGCGCCGGCATCGCACTGGCCGCATACGCCACTTTGAAATACTTCGGCGAAAGGTTCGTCATTTTTCGCGAATCATCGACGACCCGCGCGGCGTCCTGATCACGGCCGAGCTGAAGATCGGCGTAGGTCAGGTAATCCATGGCGTGTAATTCCTCGCCAATATCACCTTGCTCATGCGCGGCTTTTCTTGCGGCCATGTTTGATGCGATTGACTCTTCCCACATTCCCAATCGCGTATAAATATGCGAAGGCATATGCAACGCGTGCGGCGCGGATGGCGCGATCTGCGCATAAACTCTTGCTGCCTCCACGCCTTGAGCCGCCATCTCTACGTTGTCGTAGGCGTGAATCAGGTAATGCGGAATCCCCGGATGCTGCGGATACTTCTGAAAAAGCGGTTCAAGCAGAGCAGCCGCTTTTTTTTGATTCGCGTGGGTTGAGTCCGTTGGCGGAGCCGTGGCCAGAAGCGCTAATGCGTAAAAGATCTGGCACTCAGCTGCGTCGGGATTGCGTTCGGGGAGCTTGCCCATTGCTGCGGCGTAACGGTTGGCACGGTCGTCGTAAGGCAGCGAATCGGCGTTCGCGTAGATGAAACTCAATGCTTCAATAAATTCGCGTTCGCAGTCCGATCCACCGAGCTGTCGCGCGCGTTCAATTTCTTCGCGCCCGCGGGCCACGTTCTCTTCCGGAAGCGGCGGCGGCCAAAGTGGATGAAAATAGGTCATCGCGATTCCCCAATGCGCCATCGCGCATTTCGGGTCAGCGCTCGATACATCACGGAAAGCCTTTTCCGCGGCCGAATAAGCAAAGGAATGCAAAAGCGCCACGGCCCGTTCGAAATCTTTTTGCACGCTCGCCGAGCAGGACGTCGGGAATTTCACGACGCCGAGTTTCTCGGGGGCGGGATGCTCGTGTGCCTGCGCGGCCGCGAACGATTGCCAGTGAGCCAATGCCAACCACATGAGGCAGAGACGCAACACCAAGGTCACTCGCAGATTTCGAACTGCAACGAGGCCCCTCATCGCGCGTCTCATCGCATTAATTCGAGCGTGAGTTGCTGAAAATAATTTCGCCGCCGACCATAGTCATGACAGCGTGCGTTTTCAGGATTTCTGGCTCGGGAATTTTCATGATGTCTTGGGAAAGCACGGTGAAGTCGGCGAGCTTGCCGACTTCGATCGAACCTTTGTCTTTTTCTTCGAATGCAGCGTAGGCGGGCCAGGTGGTGAACATTTTCAATGCTTGCTCGCGGGAGACGGCTTGCTCGGGATGCCAACCGTCGCCCGAAAATCCTTTTACGCTTTTGCGCGCGACCGCCGCGTAGAACTCGATCATCGGTTCACCTCGCTCGACCGGTGCATCGGAGCCGCCGGCGATGATACAGCCAGATTTCAGGAAACTTTGCCATGCGTAAGCGCCGGCCAGGCGATCCATTCCGAGCCGTGCGGGCGCGAGGAATAAATCGCTGATTGCGTGCGATGGTTGCATCGACGGAATGACGCCGAGCTTTGCGAACCGCGGAAGGTCCGCAGGATCGACAATCTGCGCGTGCTCGACGCGCCAGCGCGGTTCGCGAATTTTTCGTTGGTCATGCGGTACCGCTTTGAACGCTTGCTCGTAAAGATCGAGAATCACGTGGTTTGCCCGATCGCCAATGGCATGGGTCTCGACTTGAATGCCGCGGCGCAGCGCTTCTTCAAAGATCGGTTTCAAGTCTGACTCTTTTTCCGTGAGAAATCCGGAACTTTCAGGCGCGTCGCTGTATGGTTTGAGCAAGGCGGCGCCGCGCGAACCAAGCGCGCCATCGAAAATCACCTTGATCGTGCGCTGTGTGAAGCGGTGATCGAACGCGTCAATTGTCGGGCCTTCGCGCAAGAAACGCTGTGCATCTTCGCCCGGCCCATAAACCGCATTGATGAAACGCAGTTTCACTTTCCCGTCGTCGAGACATTTTCGAATTATTTTGATGTCTTCGGCATGGCTGCCAGCGTTTTGAATTTCGCACCAGCCGAGGCCGATCTCGCGATGCACTCCAAGTAGAAACGCCTGTTCGCGTTCGGCGTCGGTCGGTTTGGGGATATTTTTCGCCACAAGATCCTGCGCGTTGTCGAGCAGCATTCCGCTCGGCTGGCCCGTTGTCTTATCTTTCAAGATCTCGCCGCCGAACGGATTTGGCGTGCCCTTGTCAATCTTGGCAATCTTTAGCGCGGCGCTATTGGCGATCGCGGCATGACCATCGGCGCGCGTGAGAAAAACTGGATTGTCCAGCGCGATTTTGTCGAGGTCTTCTCGCGTCGGGAACTGAGGCGGTTTCCAGAAAGTTTCGATCCAGCCGCGCCCGGTGATCCAGTTGCCGCGCTCAGTCTGGGCGACGCGCGCTTTAACCTTTGCGAGGAAATCTTCGAGGGAGCTTGTCCCTTCAAGATTGAGGCGCATCTCCCGCTCGCCAATCCCGAAGATGTGGCAATGCGAATCGGTAAAGCCCGGGACGACCGTTTTGCCGCTGAGATCGATGATGCGCGTTTTGTCGCCGCGAAATTTTCTCGCGTCTTCGTTTGAACCGACAAAAACAATCCGTTGATCTGTGACCGCGATCGCGTCCGCGTGCGGCTGTTTCTCGTTTACCGTGTAGACCGTTCCGTTAACCAAAATCAAATCGACATCCATTCGACTCTGGTTCGCTTCGCTTGGGACAGGTTCTTGGGCAGCATTCACGTTTCGAAGGAAAAATAGCAGGAAAGGAAGAATGCTGCGGAAGTAGATGCGGAAAGGATGCGCTTTCACTTGACGGTTTGGCGAAGTTTTGACGTTATCAATTTTGCCAATTATGCACTTTTCCGTATCGGAAACGGTGACGGCATTATTTTTTAATCGACATGAGATCGAAGGACGAATTTTATTTTGCCCTCGCCGAGCACATTCATAGAATCTTGACCTCCCCTCAGACGAGCAACGAATGTCAAACCTTGCGCCGTCCGAACGAAGCACATCCTGGTTCCAAATTTGATCCGTTTCTAGTTTCGCGGCTGCCTGTCGGCGGAGCCCACTTCGTCTAATACCATGGCAAATTTCTTTCCACGCTGGACGAACTGGCTACCGCTTAAGCTCGTGATCTGCGGTATCCTGGCCGTCTGTGGATTGACCGCAGCCACATGGTACTACGTGACGCCAAAATACACGCGAGTGAGGTATGAGCCGATTCAGCCGGTGCCTTTTCCGCATGATGTCCACGTATCGCAACTAGGAATGGATTGCCGTTACTGTCACAGTTTTGTCGATATGGCTGCCCACTCGAATCTGCCCACTACGCAGACATGCATGAACTGCCATACGCAGGTGCAAAAGGACAATCCGAAGCTCGAGCCGGTACGTGTGAGTTGGAAGACTGGCAACCCCGTTGAGTGGGTGCAAATCCATCGCACGCCCGATTACGTTTTTTATAATCACAGCGCGCATGTGAATCGCGGCATTAGTTGTTTTAGCTGCCACGGTCCCGTAAACCACATGCCGGTCGTTTATCACGCAAAACCGCACAGCATGGCTTGGTGTCTCGAATGTCATCGGCATCCGGAGAATTTTTTGCGTCCAGAGGATCAGGTCTTTAATCTGGATTGGAAGCCGGACGACGTGAAGCCGGCGGACTTTGTGGCGAAATACGGACAGCCGCAGAATGCAGGAGAAGATTTATCGAAGAAGAAAAGACTCACTCAAACAGAGATCGGCCAGACGTTAAAAGAACGCTGGAACATTGATCCGCCCACTAACTGTCAGGGTTGTCACCGATGAAACGCATATTCCAGCATCCACCTGAGCCGCCAACGGGAAAGCGTTACTGGCGCAGCCTCGGCGAATACAGCAATGCACCCGAATTTCGCGAATGGCTGGAGCGCGAATTTCCAGCGGGCGCGGCCGAGTTGAAAGGCGACGAATGGTCGCGGCGCGATTTCCTGAAATTAATGGGCGCATCGATGGCGCTGGCTGGTGTTGGCTTGAATAGCTGCCGTCGACCAGAAGCACATCTGGTTCCATTTACGAAGAGCGTGGAATGGACAATCCCCGGGAAATTTCTCTATTACGCCACCGCGATGCCTCGGCGCACCGGGGCAATTCCGCTCGTCGCAACAACCGTGGACGGACGCCCGATCAAGCTGGAGGGAAATCCACTGCACCCGGCAAGCGGCGGCGCGACCGACACTTTCGTCCAGGCATCGATTCTTGATCTTTATGATCCGTCCCGCTCGCAGCGGTTCGTTTACAAAGGGAAGAAGAGCGATCGGGCTGCGTTTGATGGCTACAGTCGGGAACTTCGCAACAGGCTCCTCGCACAGCAGGGCGATGGCCTAGCATTTCTGGTGGACGAGACGCATTCGCCCACGCGCGAACGCTTGCGCACTGGGCTGGAAAAGATTTTCCCGGCTCTGCGCTGGTGCGTTTATGAACCGCTTCTGAGTCAGGAACAGGAGTTCGCTGCGCAAAATGCCTTCGGTTCCGACGTGCGCGTGTTGCCGAAGTTCGATCGCGCCGACGTAGTCCTTGCGCTCGACAGCGATTTTCTTGATTGCAGCCAGGGTGACCTCGCATCGGTGCGCGCGTTCACTTCACGACGGCGTGTGAGCGTGCCGAAAGATAACATGAATCGGCTTTATGTTGTCGAGAACCACTTCACGCTGACAGGCGCGATGGCGGATCATCGGCTGCGCTGTCCGGCAAGCCAGATTGCAGCATTTGGGCACGCGCTTGCGGCAAAAATTCTGGCAGAAACGAACGACGCAAGGCTTAGTGGTGTGATTGGGAATCTGCAGGTTCCGGCCGGTGCTACGAAGTTCGATGACCGATGGCTCAGCGAGGCCGCAAATGATCTGATGGCGAAGCCAGGCGCGAGTCTAGTGCTGGCGGGTTCAAATCAGCCGGTCGCTGTGCAGTTGCTGGTTTATGCAATAAACGCTGCGCTCAAAAATCTCGGCCAGACCCTGGTCGTCCACCAGGTTCCGCGCAATCCGCGAGCGATCGATATTTTGCAACTGGCGGCAGACATAAATGACGGGCGAATCAAGCAACTGTTCATTCTCGGTGGCGATCCGGTCTATAACGCGCAGCGCGGCTTGGTGGAGGACCGGGAGACAAAGCTGCCGCGTGATTGGGGCGATTTGCAAAAAAAGGTGCCGGAGATTGTGCGACTCGGTTACCACGAGGATTCTACATCGGCGCTAAGCCAGTGGCATGTTCCTGCCGCACATTATCTGGAATCTTGGGGGGACGCGCTCACCCCCGATGGCGAATACTTGTCGGTCCAGCCGATGATTCTGCCGCTTTTCGGCGGTCTCTCGGAAATCGAATTGCTCAACGCGCTGCTCGGTGGGCCGAAAACGGAAGGGCCCGAGCTGGTGCAGGAAACTTTCCGCGGGACAAATCCGGGCGGGGATTTTCCAACCGCTTGGTCGCGTTTTCTCCACGATGGATTTGCGGCGCACGTTCAGCCGCGTGATCAGCCGCCTTCGTTTAATGCGGGGAGAGTAGGTCCTCTCGTTCAAAATTCCTGGGCACCGCCTCCAACGCCCGCGGCAGATTCGCCGGAGATTGTGTTCGTCGGCAGTTATGCAATGGACGACGGCCGATACGCAAATAACGGCTGGCTCCAGGAATTGCCCGGTCCAATTACGAAGCTGACATGGGACAACGCGGCGTTGATGAGTCCCGCTTTTGCGAAAAAGCTCGGAGTCCAAACCGGCGACCTGGTGCAAATCGCGATTAACGAAACGATGCCCGGCCGAGTGCCGATTAAGCGTGAGCTGGTCATCGCCGCGCTCGTGTCGCCCGGCCATGTGGACAATTCGATTACCATCCCACTCGGTTACGCGCGGAAAATGCCGGAGTTCAACGCGCTGCCGTATGCGGGCGGAGCGTTGAAAGAAGAACCGAAGATCGTGGAACAGAGCGGTTTCAACGGCTACCTCTTGCGGAGCGCAGCGAATTCACATTTCGCCGTCGCGGGCGCGCAGGGCATCGAGAACGTGAAGGTGACGAAGGTCGGTCGCGCTTATCCGCTCTCGATTACCCAGGAACACTTCAGCATTGAAGGACGCGGTCTCGTCCGGGAAGCAACGCTTGAACGTTATCGGGCCGACAATGATTTCGCGAAAAAAATTCCTGGCGAGGAAGAACTGCCGCACCAGTTGCCGAGCATCTATACTCATCCACCTCTCGACGCGCCACAGCAGTGGGGAATGACAGTCGATCTGAATGTCTGCACGGGATGCAATGCCTGTGTTATTGCCTGCCAAAGCGAGAACAACATCCCGATCGTGGGCAAATTACAGGTGGCGCATGGCCGTGCGATGCACTGGATTCGGATCGATCGGTATTACGCAAGCAGAAAACCATTTGACCAGGATCGCGGCGACTGGCCGGAAGACCCGGAGATCGTGCACGAACCGATGATGTGCCAGCACTGCGAGAACGCGCCGTGCGAAACGGTTTGTCCCGTCAACGCTACTGTCCACAGCGAGGATGGGCTCAACGTCATGGCCTACAACCGCTGCATCGGCACCCGATATTGCTCGAACAACTGCCCCTTCAAGGTGCGCCGCTTCAATTACTTCGATTACAACCAGCGGCCGGTCGGGAAAAAGAAGATCGCCGGCGCATTAAGCATTTACGAGGAATATTTCGCGCCGCTCACGACCAAAGGCGCGCCGGACATTATCAAGATGCAGAAAAATCCCAACGTTACCGTGCGGATGCGTGGAGTGATGGAGAAATGCACGTTCTGCGTCCAGCGTATTGAGGAAGCAAAAATTGCGGCGCATGCGCGTGCCGGCGCTTCAGCCGAGACGCTTATCCCTCGCGATTCGTTTACAACGGCGTGCGCGCAAGCCTGTCCCATGGAAGCGATTGTTTTTGGCGATATCAAGGATCCGGAAAGCCGCGTTTCAAAAATGAAAAAGCAGGACCGCAATTATCGTCTCCTCGAATATTTGAACGTGAACACACGAACCAGTTATCTGGCGCGCATTCGCAATCCGAACCCGAAAATGCCGGACGCGGCGAATATCGGAGTCGCAAGCCTGGAGGAGAAGGTACCGGAATGATGAATCGGAACATAGACATCCTGTCTGTGTGCCAAACGGCCATGTTGCTCGTTTCGCTAGGCAACTGGGAACATCCCCGTTGGGCGCACAGGCCACAGGCCCATGCTCCATAGATCTTATGGACGCAACACCAGCAGCACCGGAAATCAAAGAGGCGGAGCGACAGATCGCGCGCATACCGCTTGTTTTAAACAGGCGCAACTTCAGTTGGCTAACCGAGCGCATTTCTGGGGTCGTCGAACAACCAGCGCCGCGCTGGTGGTGGGTAGCCTTTACGATCACTGCGAGCGCCGCGACCTTTGGTCTTTTCTGCCTTGGCTACCAGATTTCCACTGGCGTTGGAACCTGGGGAAATAACATCCCGGTCGTGTGGGCCTGGGACATCACCAACTTAGTTTTCTGGATCGGTATCGGACACGCAGGCACGCTCATATCCGCGATCTTATTTTTGCTCCACCAAAAATGGCGTACTTCGATTAACCGCTCCGCGGAAGCGATGACCCTTTTTGCGGTCATTTGTGCCGCGATTTTCCCAGGCGTGCATGTGGGCCGTGTTTGGATGGCGTGGTATCTGGCGCCGGTGCCTAACAACTGGGCGATTTGGCCAAACTTCCGCAGCGCGCTTGTATGGGATGTGTTTGCAGTTTCGACTTATTTTACAGTCTCGGTTCTATTTTGGTACACGGGTCTGATTCCTGATTTGGCGACGTTGCGCGATCGAGCTACGACGAAGATCAGAAAGTTTCTTTTCGGAATTTTCGCGTGCGGCTGGCGCGGCTCGAACCGCAACTGGCGTCATTACGAAATGGCTTACCTACTGTTGGCCGGTCTTTCTACGCCGCTGGTTCTTTCGGTGCACAGCGTGGTATCATTTGACTTCGCCACGTCCATCCTGCCGACGTGGCATACGACAATTTTCCCGCCCTACTTCGTTGCCGGCGCGATCTTTGGCGGTTTTGCCATGGTGTTGACGCTGCTGTTGCCGGCGCGGGCCATGTTCAAGCTGCAAGACGTCATCACACCGCAGCATATCGACAAGATGGCGAAGATCATTTTGTTGACCGGTTCATTCGTTGGTTACGCCTACATGATGGAATTTTTCCTGGCGTGGTACAGCGGCAATTCTTACGAGCGATTCGCATTTTGGAACCGCGTCTTCGGTCCCTACTGGTGGTACTGGTGGGTGGGGATGCTTTTCTGCAATTGCCTCTCGCCGCAGCTTTTTTGGTTCCGGTGGTGCCGCCGGAATGTCTATGTCGTCTATTTCGTCTGCATGTGCGTGAACGCCGGCATGTGGTTCGAGCGCTTCATCATCATCGCCGGTGGATTGCATCGCGACTTTCTCCCCTCCTCCTGGGGGCTGTTTATCCCGACCTGGGTGGACATTTGGACATACATCGGCACGCTCGGGATTTTCACTTCGCTCTTTCTGCTCTTCGTTCGTTTTCTGCCCATGATCGCGATGTCGGAAGTAAAGACCGCTGTGCCTGAGGCGGACCCGCATTATGCCACGCCCCCTGGGATTCAATCGATATCTCCTCGCGGAAAGGAGCGCATATGATGAGGACTCCTGCCGGTCACAAAGTTTACGCAATGGCAGCGGAGTACCCGAGCGCAGCCGCCCTTTACGAAGCGGCCAAGCACGTCCGAGATGCGGGTTTCAGACGCTGGGACGTCTATTCTCCGTTCCCAATTCATGGAATGGATGAAGCGATGGGATTGGGAAAATCCTGGCTGAGCGGATGGGTTTTGTTTGGCGGGGTCTCGGGTCTGCTTACCGCTGCCTTGGTCGAATTTGGCCCGTCTTGGTTTCTCTATCGACTCAATGTGCACGGCAAACCGTGGAACTTTTGGACCGTCCCTGCATTCTTCCCGATCATGTTCGAATTGACCGTTCTTTTCGGGGCGTTCGCTTCATTTTTTGCAATGCTAGGCATGAACGGATTACCACGCTGGTATCATCCCATGTTCAATTGGGAACGGTTTAGTCGTGTGACCAATGACGGGTTTTTTCTGGCGATTGAAGCCCGCGACCCGCGCTTTACCGAGAGTGGCGTGCGCGAGTTACTGGAGAAAAGCGGCGGCGAGCACATTACCATCGTCCACGACCATCGCGATCATCGCGGTATTTGGGTTTCGCGGACAAACGAGCACCGGGCCACCCCTCGAGCTTTTTCCCGACATGGTGCGCCAGATGAAAGTGCGCGCACAAGCGCCACTGAATCTCTTTGCCGATGGGCGCGGCCCGCGGTTGCCGGTCGCTGGCACAGTTCCGATTGGCTACGAAATGCCGAAACAGGAAGCAGTTGCCACGGCGGACTTGGCAGCGGTCGGTTCCTATTTGCATCCACATGCCGCCTTTAGTGCCGGCACCGATTACTACAACACTGGTAAAATGGGCGATCACTGGGGAACAGGTATTCCACTGGAAGTTACGCGCGAGTTGATGGAGCGCGGGCAGCAGCGCTTCAACATCACTTGTGCGATGTGCCATGGCGCCGCCGCTATGGGTAACGGGATCACCAAACAATACGGTCTCGCGACCGTGGTTTCTCTCCAGGACGAACGAATCCGCAAGATGTCTGACGGCGAGATTTTCAATACGATTACGAACGGGAAAAACACAATGATGGCTTACGGACCTAACATTATTGTCCCCGACCGCTGGGCGATCATTGCTTACCTGCGCGCGTTGCAGCGCAGTCAGAACGCGGCGATTGCGGATGTTCCGGAGAACCATCGCGCTGACTTGGAGAAAAAATGAGCGAGCGTTCACAGACCGTGCCGGTGCCGGAAGGCGAATATTTCGAGAGCAGCCGTTTCAGCGGTGTTTCGTTCCTCCTCGGGTTGACTGCCGCGGTCGCGCTGGCGCTCTGCGTGCTTGGCGCACTCGTGAATCCGCATCAGCTCAGTTATTCATGGCTCTTTGCCTTTGCGTTTTTCTTTACACTCTGCGCTGGCTGCTTTTTCTGGACAATCGTCCATCATGCTACCGACGCCGAATGGTCGGTCGTCGTGCGACGTCAGTTGGAGAACATCGCGGCATTGCTGGTGGTGCTGGCGCTATTTTTTGTGCCGATCCTTCTGCTCCGCCATCATCTTTACTCGTGGATGGATATTCCACCAGGCGCGGAAGCTTCGCTCGATTCAAAACGGGCTTATCTGAACTGGAGTTTCTTTCTTGTACGCGCGGTTTTGTTCCTCGGCTTTTTTGCCTTTGCAGCGCTCACTTTGCGCCGGTTCTCCGTGCGGCAGGACAAGGACGGTAACCCGCGCTTCACGATCGGCATGCGCAAGGTGGCGTTTATCAGTCTGCCAATGTTTGCGCTTTGTCTTACTTTCGGCGCGTTCGATTGGCTCATGAGCCTGAACTACCGCTGGTTTTCAACGATGTTTGGGGTGTACATCTTTGCGGGCGCGGCCGGAAGCTCGATGTCGCTGCTTGTGCTCGTCATCACGGCTCTGCGTCAGGCCGGTTACCTCAAGGATGTCGTTACGCTCGAGCATTATCACATCATGGGTAAATGGATGCTCGCCTTCTGCATTTTCTGGGCCTACATCGGCTTCGGTCAATACATGCTCATCTGGTATGCAAACATTCCGGAAGAGACGCAATTTTTCATCACCCGGAACACGGAATCCTGGTGGGCTTTGAGCATGCTCCTGGTGATCGGCCGGTTCTTCATACCGTTTGCGGTTTTGCTTTTACGCTCGATCAAAAAAGAACCGCGTCGTCTGTGCATCGTGGCCGGATGGATTGTCTGCATGCAAATGCTCGACATGTACATTGTTATCCTGCCTGCGTTACATGGTACCGGCGTGCAAGTGAGCATCTGGGATTTGGTTTCGCTCGTCGCGATTGGCGCGACCCTTGGTTTCGTTTATTTGCGAATTGTGGCCAGGACCTCTCTGTTTCCAGTGCGTGATCCGCGCCTGATTGAATCTTTGAAATTAACGAACTGAAATGGCCGACACAGAATCGCTTCGACAGGTTGTGCACTCGCGCGCTCCATTATCCACATGGTTCGGGGTTGTGCTTCTTTTCGCGCTCTTCGGTGTAATCGTGCTCGCAGTGATTGGTCCCGCGCCGCGTGGAAGCGATTACGAAGAAACGCGTGCAAAAAAGCGCGTGGATAATTTGAAAACCAGTCGCGATGAGGCTGCAAAGGCACTTACGACCTACAGTTGGATCGACAAGAACAAAGGCGTTGCGCGCATCCCAATTGAGCGCGCGATGGAATTGACGGTTGCCAAACTGGCGCAGCAAAAGCCCGCCGCGGCGGGTCCCATCGCCACGCCCGAACCTCAGCCCTCAGCAGCCCCCGCTTCACCTGCTCCGGCCGGTTCGCCGCAGGCGAGCGCTCCGCCAACGACTACTGCGCAACCTTTCCCCAAACCGAGCGCGCCAGCCGCGTCGCCATCGCCTTCCGGACAACCTTCGGCTTCGCCTCCGCCGCAAGCTTCACAATCACCACCGGGAACTCCCTCACCGGCGCCAGCCAAAACTCCATGAACGCTACCGGAATCCCTTTAAAACAACCGTCCGTTTCCGCCGCCGCGGGTGATGCAGAGCAGTTGGAGCGCGCATTGATCGACGCGTCAACGCGTGTGCCGGTGCTGATGTTTTACACGTCGGCGATGGCGTGGCTGATCCTCGGCACGCTGCTGGCCGGTTTCGTTTCATTCAAGCTGCACGCACCAGACATGTTTTCGGACATCAGTTTCCTGACGTGGGGGCGGGTGCGACCCGCCCACATGAACGTGATGGTTTACGGCTGGGCGTCGATGGCTGGAATGGGCACCGCAATTTGGCTGATGGCCCGATTGTGCCGGACGGTTCTGCGATATCCGCTGCTGCTGGTTGCGGGAGCCGGGTTTTGGAATTTGGGCGTGCTGCTGGGCGTGGGTGGAATCCTCCTCGGTGACAGCACCGGTTATCAATGGCTCGAGTTTCCCGGCTACGCAGCGATCGTTCTTTTTGTCGCTTACACGCTCATTGTCTCATGGGCGGTGTTGATGTTTCGCTTTAGGCGTGGCGAACAAATTTACATTACCCAATGGTATTTGCTCGGCGCGTTTCTCTGGTTCCCGTGGCTCTACGCGGCTGGCCAGTTGATGCTCTTCGTCGTGCCAGTGCAGGGCGTCCTGCAATCGGCGGTGGGCTGGTGGTATGCAAATAATCTGCTCTTTCTCTGGTTCGGCGCGATCGGGCTTGGCACCGCGTACTACATGATTCCCAAAGTGATCGGTCGCCCGGTTTACAGTTATCATCTGGCGGCGATCGGTTTTTGGAGCTACGCGCTTTTCTCGAGCTGGACGGGAATGCAGCGGCTCGTCGATGGACCTTTCCCGGCGTGGATGATTACCGCCAGTATCGCGGCGACGATCCTCACGATCATTCCTGTCGCCACCGTTGGCCTGAATCATCACATGACCATGCAGGGCTATTTTCCGCTCATGCGCTATAGCCCGACGCTGCGCTTTACCGTATTCGGTGCCATGTCTTACACCGTCTTTAGTTTGTTAGGTGTTTTGATTTCGCTGCGCTCCGTGGCGCGCTACGTGAACTTCACCCAGGCGAGCATCGCATATTCGCATCTCGGTCTTTACGCCTTTTTCACCATGGTGATTTTCGGTTCGATGTACTACATCGTGCCGCGGCTGATTGGGCGCGAATGGCGCTACGCGTCACTGATCAAACTGCATTTCTGGGCATCGGCCTATGGCATCGGCCTGATGACGCTCATGCTGCTTGCTGGCGGCTTTCTCCAAGGCGCGGACATGGAAAACCCGTCGCTAGCTTTCAGCGAGACCACGGAAACGGTCCTGCCCTATCTGCGTGGGCGCAGCCTGGCCGGCATTTTGCTCACTGTGTCGCATTTTATCTTCGCGTATCACTTTGGGCTGATGCTCTTGGGTTTGGGCCGACAATCGACTGTCCCAACATTCCTCAATCCAGTCGAAGCGGAGGGTTCTGAAGCGCACGTATGAAAAGACTAGCCCCTCTGTTTCTCGGACCAAGGAGCGGCGGTTTTCCAACCGCCGAAGCCAAGCACTTATGAAAGGCCTCGCTCCTCTATTTCTCGGAATTTTCGGGACGTTCGCGTTCTCCTGGGTGGGATTGACCGTCATTCCGAATTTGCAAATCGGGCACCTTAATCCGCAAATGGAGGAGGACGGCAGCGACGTTTATCCCCAACCGCAATCGGGAATGGTCACGCGGGGAGCACGTGTTTACGCTGCGAACGGTTGCATTTATTGTCACAGCCAGCAAGTGCGCGCCGATTACGCGGCGGACGACATCGAGCGAAAATGGGGCGATCGTCGCAGCGCGCCGCGCGATTACATTTTCGAGCGACCGGTGTTTCTCGGGAAAATGCGCATGGGCCAGGACATCGCAAACATCGGCGCACGCGCGCCGGCGGAACAGGAAAACGCTCCACCCGGCGGCGCCGCAAGTCCTGCAGCTTCGCCCACGCCGCAAGGAGGCGCCCCCTCACCAAGTGTTGCTCCGTCCGGCGTAACTCCAAGTCCTTCTCCGGCAAAGGCCGCTTCGCCCGCACCGGCCGCACCACCTTCAGGGGCAACTGCGTCGCCTTCCCCGGCAGGTTCTCCTGCAACATCGCTGTCGCCAGCAGGTTCGCCTCCGGCAGCCGCCGGATCGCCAGCCGCGTCTCCAGGTTCGCCGGCACCAAAGGCACCAGCAACTCCGAGTCCGAAAGCGCCTCCCGCTTCGCCATCTCCGGCGGCAGCGGCAAATGCAAGTCCAGCAGCAGGAGCACCGTGGCCCGTGCAGACGAGTGGCGAGCTACCGATGTACTCAGCTGCCTGGCATCATGTGCATCTCTTTTCGCCGCGCAGTATCAACGTCGATTCGGACATGCCATCGTATCGTTTTCTTTATCAAATGCGCCGCATCAGTGACGCGCCTTCAGCCGACGCTTTGCAGCTTACAGGTTCCGATGCGCCACCTGAGGGTTGGGAAGTTGTTCCTACGTTCGACGCAAAATGTCTTGTGGCTTATTTGATGTCGCTCAATCAATCGCATCCTCTGAAAGAAGTCAGGTCAGCTGGGCCAGCGGCGGCACCAGCACAATCGTCGGCAGCGCCATCGACGTCGCCCGCACCGGCAAAATGACAACGTAATGAGCGAGGAACCTCCAAAACCAACACCCCCGAAAGCATTCGGGGTTGGCCAGGGAATGGATTACGGCGAACAGGCGGACGTGCAGCAGGTGCACGCTGCCGTTCAGCGCGAAAAACGGGAACCTCGCGTCGGCGCCGAACCGCTCTCGATTTGGTTGATTGCCGTGTACGGTCTGGCGGTGTTTTTTGGCGGCGCTTATCTCGGCCGTTACTCAGGAAACTTTAGCGGCGACGCGCTTGACCCGTACGGCGGCGAGCCACAGGCGATGAAAAAAGCTGGCGGACCGCAGGGCGCACAACAGGTCGCGGAACTTTCGCCGCACGATCGCGGCAAAAAGATTTTTTCAGCCAATTGTCAGACATGCCATCAAGCCAACGGTCTTGGCGTAGCAGGCCAATATCCGCCGCTCGCGGGTTCGGAATTTACAACCGGCGGCTCACGTCGGCCGGCGATGATTGTTTTAAAGGGTTTGCAAGGTCCAGTCACCGTCAAAGGCCAAAAATTCGGCGCAGCGGTCATGCAACCATGGGACAAAACATTGACCGACCAAAAAATTGCCGATGTATTGACATACGAACGGAGTGAATGGGGGAACAGCGCTAGCCCAGTCACCGCCGAGCAAATCGCCGCGCTGCGCAAGGAACTGGCTAGTCATCCAGAATCATTTACTGAACCCGACATACTGGGAGTCCCAGCTGACGTCGAACTTCCCGGCGGCGCACCCGCGGGCGGCGCGCCACCGAAACCCGGCGAAGCCGCAAAGCCCGGCGAGCCACCGAAACCGTAGGGATAGCGCACGTCGCTGCTCGCGAAGACTTTCGGAGTTCGAGTTTAGACGCGGCCTAATGGCTCCGCGACTCGGCGCACGAAGCTGACAAAGACTTGCTCTTTAAGGCCGTTTCGATAACAAGTTGCAGGGAGGACGATGCCCGCACACGAACAAGACGTAAGAGAATTGCCGGCGTACGGAGTGGCAGAGGCTGCCCATTATCTGCTCGTGCCGCGCGCGACCTTGCGCTCATGGGTTGCGGGCATGTCGTACGGCAGGGACTCCGTCAGAAAGTTTTTCAAACCAGTGATTCACCCGGCCGCAAAATCGCCCGTT